>JAJZDT010000116.1 GCA_021851535.1 Microcaldota archaeon
AGTTATATAATGGCCAATAGGTTGGAGGCATAGCTCAGCTGGTTAGAGCGTTGGCTTGTCACGCCAAAGGTCGCGGGTTCGAGCCCCGTTGCTTCCGCCAACCTTTTTACAAAAATATCTGTGAACTTTGAGTTAATTATTCAAGAAGATGAAAATAATATAGATCAAATAATCGTGTTTGTTTTTTTGTGCTATCTATTTTTGAAGATATGAGCATGATTCTTCAAGAAAGGCGCAAGGTCTAATTGTGTTTTTCGTTGTTTGATCTATTTTTGAAGATTTGTGTAGTAATTTATTATTCAATAAAGTTATAACGCGGTCTAATCGAATTTCCGTTGTTGCCCGGGATATATGCACAATTTCTAATTGATTATTCAAGGTATAACCAGCAAGACCTTCTGTGCACATTGTTTCATAAGTTTGTTAGATATTTTATAATTTTGCAACATTAGATTATATAGGTCTTTAATCTTTTTAAGCAAATATAAAATGAAATGTATGCATTAATTATGAGATTCAATAAGTTTGTTCAATTAAGAAAATATTACTAAAATTTAATTTGTTGATAAATGAAATGCCTTTACTTATTTATGTTAGAAAAATTTTTGAGTGTGAATTAAATACATTTTTTAACTTATAAGTTCGATACGTGTTATTTTTAAAGCTGCAGTTTTTTCCATCTTGTATTCGATTAGTATGTATTATACACTTTATGCATGGATATCAATGTTTTATTACGCCGTTCTGGTTTAAAAGCTAATCTTGCAGAAGTGGAAGTATTAGAAAAAGATTTAGAAAATATTTTAGCAATGATTGAACAGCTACCAGAGCCAGATGCATCTGAAGAAAAATCTATCAATATACATCATCATGCACATTTGTCTAAAGATGAGTTATTTAATGAAGCAACGATTTATGATATTTTGAAAAATGCAAAATCTGTTAACAATGATATGTTTAAAATTGGCTAAATTAATCAGACAAAAGTTACAAAAAACGAATTGAGAGGTTTTATGCGCGGATTCAAAGATAACATACCGCCAGTAAGTTATGCAATAGAGCATGTACGCAGCGTTTTTGAAAAAATATCAAAATTATATGGATGTGATTTTATTGATATGCCTTTAGTTGAGCAGGCGCAGTTGTATTTTCGTACAAGCGGAGAGTCTTCTGATGTTTGCAATAAAGAATTATTTGAAGTGCGCAAATACAAGGGTGAGTTTGAAGATTGGGTGTTGCGTCCGGAAGGTACTGCAAGTTGCATGCGCGCGATAAAAGAAGCAAGTTTTATGCAAAAGCAGCGTTTTGGACGCTTTGCTTATTTTGCGCCAATGTTTCGGTATAATCGTCCCCAAAAAGGGCGCTATCGTCAATTTTTGCACGCTGGATGGGAGTTGATTGGTATTTCAGGTGCGCAAATAGATTGCGAAATGATTGTAGGTGCGTGCGAGTTTTTATCTGCATGCAATTTAGACTATATTGTTGAGGTCAATTCAATTGGATCTGCTAAAGATAGGTGCGAGTATCGTAAATTATTAGCAAAAATGATGCAGCTTGAAGAAGGAACAGATCCTTTGAAAGTGTTGGATAAAGCAGAAACTATTGGAGAAGATATTCCACAAATGTCTATTAATTTAGAAGATGCTCGTGAGTTTGAAAAATTGTGTGCAATGTTATCTGCCAATAACATTAAGTTTACTCATAACCCATATTTGGTTCGTGGATTAGATTATTATAATTCTACTGTTTTTGAAATTAAAATAAATGGAACAACAGTTGCAGGAGGCGGAAGATATGATGGTCTAATGGAGCAAATTGGAGGCGCGCATTTGCCAGCGATAGGTTTTGCAGCAGGTATCGAGAGAATTATAGAAAACATTGCATATGAACATAAGAATAAAAACATAGCAATAGTATCTGTTGCAGAGGATGAATATGTAATGCATTTAACTTCCAGATTACGTGCGCGCGCTAGTTTGCAGTGTGAGGATAAAGAGTTTGCAAGTTCATCTTTTTCATCAAATTATCAAGAATCTGGTTGTGTTATTTTCTGGGGAATGAGCTTGAAAAAAGCGTTGCAAGAGGCGGATAAACAAGGGTATCGATATGTTGTTATTGCAGGAGAATTTGAGCGCAGTACGCAGCAATTTATATTAAAAGATTTAGTTGAGCGCAAAGAATATTTATGCAGATTTTAGAAGTAAAAATTTAGTATATATCAGTAAATCAAAGTTACGAGCATGAATGAGGATAAATGATGAGATTGCTTTTTTAAGTTGCATCAAAATCTTGTATTTAATGTTATTGAGCATTTATGTATGAATAATATTCGTGCAGTTCTTTTTTCTATTTTTAAAAATGCTATTAGATTTATCATCGTCTGGTTTATACTATATATAATTTGAAGATTCAATCTAGTGTATCGATATCAACAACTTGTACAGTTTTGCCAATAACAAGCACTGCTCTAAGATAAATTTGTTCAAAATGGATATTATTTTCTTGAGCATATAGAAAGAATGCATTAATTGATCTATTTATTTGATGAATTCCAACTGCCTCTTTTGCGCTATCAATATTTTTGCGTGTTTTTACTTCAAATATATAATAATCATTTTCTTCATTTTGAAGCATACGTTTGGCTAATATATCGATTTCACCTGCTTTGTTTTTTATGCGTTGTCCGATTATCGTAAATTTGTTGCGCGATATATATTCGCATGCAAGATTTTCTGCTTCAATGCCTTTTTGATAATTTGTTTTCATTATTATTTCCTCATCAGTCTTTCATTTATTTCTTCAACCGATGCTTTATTGAGAGTGTTGCCAATTACAAGTGCATCAAAATGTTTTAGTTCAGTTATGTTGTCTAAAGTAATTCCGCCATCTGAAATTATTGTTTTGCCTTGTGCTTTTAATTGATGACTTAGTTTAATATTTCTATTATCAAACTTTTGTCCGCAGTATCCAAGCTGTACGTTCATTAGGATATATTGTTGTACATCAATTTCCATAAAGTCTCCAATTTCAAGCGCGATACCAACATTTATTGATTTTTTCAATTCCTCAAACAAGCTGCGATTTTGAATATGTTTTTGATGAAAAAATATTCCAGCTGGTTTTTGTTCGGCCATTTGTATGATTAATTCGTCATTCCATTTGGCCATGTAATGTATATAGAATTCATATCCAAGTTCATGCATTTTAGGTATTATTCGATAGTCTAGGCCAACATAATTTGCAACAGATGGATCTATGATATCGATATGGAACGCATCTACTTTAGAAGATAATTTACTAATCCAATTAGCTTGATCGAAGATATTCGCAGCAAGCATAGATGCGTGTATTTTCATAGTTTTGTTATAACAGAATTTTTAGTCTTTGCGCTAGTTGCTAGTGTTTTTGAGTTGATTAATTTATTATATATCCATACTGTGCATAGTGCTGCAATTAGCATTGGTATAACAAAAATTAAAGAAACAACTAATGTTTGAATATTTGAAAAAGAATTTATACATATCAGACTTTGTGAGGTATCGATACTAGAAGGTACAATAAATGGGAATAATATCAAATCGAAAATTATCATGAAAATTTTTATAATTCCAGAGCTTGTAATCAGTGCTAGAGTATATCTTTTATTTATAATTGCGGCAATTAGAATAAGTGCGCTAATTGGAAGAGTAATAAAAACGCTTCTAATAATATTTTTAGAAAAATATGTATAATGAAACTCTTCAATTAGGTTTTCGATTGGAAAAATGCTGCATGAAATTATGGTAAACAATAAAATAGTGCTTATTAATGCAATTATTTTCATTTTGTGCAATTGTGTTTTGATATAGCAAAAAACGCTTGCTTGTGTAATAGAAAAAATTATAAGCAGCAAAAAGATGAGAAGTGAAGTTGGGTTAAGACAATCTTCTATTCTAAACAACGATATTAATTGTTTGCTATTGTTTAGATAAAATGGAATTCCATTTAATATAGTTCCAAATATTGCGCTAAAAATGCACAATATGACAATTGAGGTATCGGTTATGATCCAATTTGTGAATTTTTTGGTAGATGAGTTTAGATAAGCATAATTTGATTTGTTACCAAAAAAATGCACATCATAAAATTTGATTGCTAAAGTGCGTATTGCTAATGCGAACATAAGCAGCGTGATTATAGGGGAAAAGAGCATTGATAAGCCAGAAAAAGCTGGTCCAAAAATTGTGAAAAATATTAAGATAGAAATGCAAAGCCATATTAAATTGAACAATGCAATTTGCTTTATGAAATTAAAAATTTGTGTTTTGTATGGATTATTTTTATTCATAAATCTATAAATCAATGCGCATCCTATATCGAATGTTAATCCAAGTAATGTAATGTTCCAAGTCCAGGCAAGTGGGAGGATCCATAATTTTGGCAGATTTACAATATCTATCATTTGTTTTTCCTTTTCCATTTGTTTGTTTTTTTCTTAAGTTTTTTGAAATCCATGCGCGATGGAACCTGAGCTTTATAAGAAGATTTCATGTTAATTTTTTTTGCCAAATGTTTTTTATTTAATATTTTACTTAATTTATTTTTAAGTATTGGTTTTGGTTCATTGTGTGTGCTAATTGGATGATTTTCTGGTCCATCTTGCGCAATATTAATTATGCGAAATGCAAAAAGTAAGATGCAAATAAATAGAAAAATACACATAGATATTAGTGAAATCATTGCAGAAATTGCTGTTAAATTTGATGCGGCCAAATATATTGGCAACATATTGTTTATCAACCATGGTCCACGAGTAGCTTCTATATTTGCATACTGACTTATTGCTGATAAAAATGGCAAAGGCATTACAACAATTGCGCATTTCAAAGTGAAATTTGCCGAAGTGATTTTTTTTCTAAAAAGTTTATATGCAAACATAAAAAATATTATAGTCAGCAAGATATTTATAAAAATTGTGATTAGATTTGAATAAAATGCTAGTTTAAAATTTGGAATAATTTCGTTTGCAATTTGTGTAATTTGTTCTTGATTTATTTCGCTAATAGAAGGTAGTACAGTTTCAAATGAAGTTCCTATCAATCGTTCAGTAGGCTGCAGTTCTGGAATCAAATTTGCATAAGCAATATCATGTTTATGCATTAAAAATATTTCTTTTTCAGCCAGCGTATATTCTTTTTTAAGGTTGCGCATTGCTTGTAATCCTAGCATGCCATTTTTGATGTGTATAACATTAATTGTTTGTATGTTTTTTATGTTTGGCATTTGAAAAGAGCTTGCTTTATAAATCAGTGGAGTTAATGATATACAAGCACTTCCTCCAATTAGTACAGCAGTTTTAATTGAGCTAATTGAAAATGCAATATGTTTGTTTTGCAGGATATATCTTGCACAAATTCCAATGCAGAATATGCTTGCAATTGAGTAGCTTTTCCATAATGATTTAGTAAATTGTATAGCTGTGTTGAAATTAAAAGATATATCAAAAAATGAAACGATGTGTGCACAATTATTCATGTAATCAAATTCGATAGAACTATTTGGCTGATGCATTGTCGTTTGTATTGCAATTATTATCCATAGATGCAGATGCATTAATATGGTTAGAATCCACAATGTTTTTGTTTTTTCTGCTCGTAATTTGATCAAGAACATCAAGAATTCACAAAAGAACATGATTAGCGCTATGAGGATTAAAAATGGACCAAATATATTGCCACAAATGCCACCAAGTTTAGACCAATTTGTAGCAAGTTGGAATACAAGAAGTAATGTTGTGATAACTGTTATAGAATAACTTGCTAAGATTGTTTTTAGCCAAAATTTTGCGCAGCGTTGCCATATTGTTTTGCGCATTGAATACATGATTGCTGTGATTAATGATATGCCAGCATTAAATTCTACAAAAATGAGATTGAATCCTGCAGTTAGGAAAAATTGATTTTTTGAAAATTCAATAAATTCGTTCATAATCAGCTTTGCTACTTGTACTCTTTTTCGATTTATTTAGTATATCATAAAATTTTTTTTGTTTGTTACAATTTGTTTTTTTATTGAAAATATTTTTCATGATATTTTAGAGTATATTTTTATCTAGTTTTATTAGTGTCATTTTTTGCATTTGTTGAGCATATGGAATGATATAATCTTTTGTATTTATTGAACAAGTGCCTTTTAGTTCTTGAAAGATTAACCCAATTTTGCCAAGTACAACAATTTTGCCGCATTTTTCTTTTCTAAAATATAAAACATCGTTTTTATATGAAATGTTTTTGCCTGGCATGCATTTGCGTGCGTAAGCTTGTTCCCAGATATTTGTAATGAAATTGCATTTTGGATACGCGATAATTTTGTCTTCAAGTATTAATCCAATTGCATAAGGATGTACTAATAAAATAGGAGGCTTTAGTCTGGTTGTTATGCTCAAAATTAGTGCGCCAGCGCCAAAAATAAGTGCAACATAGCGTATTATTCCATTTAAACAAGCAAAAAGTGCAATTGAGAGAGTGAAAAATAAACATCCAAAACTTGCAATGGGATCTATGTGAATATTCATTCCAAGCGGAGCAAAAAATGATGCAAGATTGATAAATATTTGAAAACATTTATCAAGCAGTTGCATCAAGAAATGTTCTATCCAAACCAAAATAAAATTGGCTGAAGTTGTTGTGGTTCCAAATGAGAAAATGCTTGCAAGAAAGCTGATTGGCGTTATAATGAGCGTTACAAAAGGAATTGCGATAATATTAGCAAGGAAAGGTTGCATACTAGTTGTATGAAATTGATATATAGAAATTGGCAGAATGATAGATGATGCAAAAAATGTGCTATAAAGAGATTTGATTAAAATGTTTAGAAATTTTTTTATTCCAGAAATAATATAAAGTAAAATTCTATTGTTGCTTGAGCTTTTGAATAAAGAAATCATTTTTGCAAGCGATAAATTAGGTGCGCAACATAAGCCTAAAACTGCTCCAAATGATAATTCGAATCCTATGTTATATATAGCTGTGGGATTGATGAATAAGATACAAGCTGCAGACCACATTAGCACTTCTTTATTGCGATTTCTGCCAAAATAAAGCGCTATAATCGAGAAGCTTGCCATTAGAAGTGAGCGCAATAGTGGGTATTCAAATCCTACTAGATAACAATATATTCCTGTTACAAAAAGTGCTCCAATTTTTCCGATTATATCAAGCGGAATTATGTAAGCGAGTTTATAAAATAACATTCCAATTAGCAATCGAATTATGAAGTAAAAAATAAGACCCAGAATTGCGATATTCAAAACCGATACTCCAAGTAAATGTGCAATTCCAGCTTCTTGGAATTTTGTACGTATTGATTGGTCAATTGCGAATGTATCGCCTAATAAAATTGCTTTTGCTAATTGCGTTGATTGTTTGGATAAATTGTTTTCGTAACGAGAGCGCAGATGTGATTTGAAATTAGATTTTATATGCGATTGTTCTATATAAAATTCATCGATTAGGCCAGACGGCAATTTGATATGAGTTGTTTCTGCAATTGGATCTGGCGTTGGTAATAAAAATCGTCCGATTGCATGTATTTTTGCTCCTGGTAGTAGTTTTGGGGCAATGATTTTAAATTTCTGAAAGTCAAAATTTTGTTTTTTACTATTGCATTTACGTGCCTTATTCTTAGTATCTTCGTCATCTTGTTTTTCAATTTTTGCAATGCGCATTTGTGCAGTTTTTGGAAATATCGGAGAATGATCTATATTGTAGGTTAGTTCTTTATTTGGAGTTTCATATTTGAAATTTTCTAATTCAACATATATTCCATGTTCTTTAATTTTCATGTCTATAACTTGCGCGCTAAAGCTTGTGCGTTTATATGTATAAAAATCTGTATTATTTTCAACATAATGTCCTCTGATCATTCCAAGTATTGCAAAAAGACAAAGCTTGCTTATTATACCGTTGCCAAAATTGTTGCTAATTGATGCGAACAAAATTGATCCACCAGTTGCAAGCAATATCGTATGCCAACTTAGATGAGTATATACAAAACCTATTAAAACCAATGGAGCTAATAGTTGTAAACGAAATATATTAAACATATTAAACAGCAATTTCTTCTGTTAGTTTATATTATTTTGGCTAGTTCTTAATAGTGATAATAGGTGGT
>JAJZDT010000104.1 GCA_021851535.1 Microcaldota archaeon
ACTCTATAAACTCTTCCATATTTTTATAGCCAGATGCAGCATACACCTGTGCCTGCATTCCCATTTCAAGTAGATCCATCTGTTTTACAAATACTGCCTCGTTGGATTCTCCTCTTTCATACTCCTCCCATATTCTTGTATATGTGCGTCCGTTGCGCAGTTTTAATAATACTTTTTCTACTGAATTTCTCTCCAACAGAGCCTTTTTGTTATGATCTATTTTATCATGTGGCGTTATATCCCCAGCATAGATTTCTCCAAATTCATGCAATAGTGCCATTGTTACAACCTTGGATGTATCTAGTTCTGGAAAGTATTGGGACGCAATAAAAAGCGAGAGTAGTGCAACACTAAAGGAATGCTCTGCAACAGATTCACACTTATTTATCGGGATCTGTTTTTTTAGCCAGCCCTGTCTATAGAGATTTTTTAACTGGTTGTATTCTAGATATGTCAATACAATATTATCTTTAGTTGTGCTTTTCGTCTGCTTCGCCTTTACTATCATCTTAAGTTTTGATGTATTCTGCATTGCCTCATCTATAATCACATTCTACGTTCTAATTATTACTTATAGCTATGTTTGTAATATCTTTCTGCCTGCGCCCTTCTCCTCTATAGAGAATGAATATACCCGCAGATTCGATCATATTGCTTATTAATATCATAAGAAACATTATATTTACAAAATTGGGTGCCTGTATATTATACGACACGGCAACGCTTGCTATTACTGCGACTGTAAGCCCACGCCCAATACTAAAGGATATTACTCTATGTTCAAGAGTGCGTTTTCTCTTTTCTTTTGTCATAAGTTTGTTTACTATCGGAGTCATAAAATAGCGTATTATTATGATAGCTATACAAAAAGTAAATACAGTAAGTATAAGCAATATATTATCGTAACTTAGTGATTTCATATTAAAGAGCATACCAAGATAAACAAAAAAGAAGGTACTTGCAAAAAATACAATCTCCCGTTGGTAGCCTTTAATGTGTTCAATAGTATCAGGTATACCAAACTTTCTTGACAAGAGCCCTTTATCCTCCTTTACCTTACTACCAAATACTGATATGAGTAATCCAAATATAAATATAGTAATAGTGCCGCTTCCTCCAATTTGGGATGCAATTCCATATGTAGCAACGACCATAGCAATTGTAAGCATCCAGCCGTAATCAAGTCGTGCTGTCTTAAATTGTTTGAGCATGTAGAGCCAGAAGAGCGCTGATATAATTGCAATATCCACAGAACTTAATACAGTGTATATACTAATGCTAATAGCGGCAGAGGAGCTGATGCTTCCTGATTCTAAAAGCCCGAAAAGCAGCAGAGGGGGTATAAGTGTTATTACGTCAGATGATATAGATTCGTAAACAAGAAGCGTCTTTATGTCGTCAGATAAGTTAAGCATGCTTACAATTGTTGGAACGACTACTGCGCTAGGTCCTGCGCAAGCAAAGCCAAAGATAATCGAGATAATTAGTCCCCAATTAAAAATATAATATGCCGCAGCGCTAAGCATCAAGCCAATAACGATTGTTACTAGTATAGTAAAAAAACTGCTGATTAATATTGATTTTTTTAAACTGTTAAAATCTATTCGTAATCCAACATCAAAGAGTATGAATGCAATTGCTATTGCTGTAAAATATGGAGCAAGTTGTGATACCATGCTGCCAGGCCCTGTGTTGATGAATCCAAGAATTGGTCCTACAATAAAGCCTATAATCATAAGTGGTATAATATTTGTAATTTTTGTTTTGTAGAAAAGCCCGTTTAATATAAATCCTAAAAATACGATTGCAGAAAAAAATATAAACGAGGTATATACACCAATCATCGAAATTCACTAGTAATCTTTATACTACTAAACAAGTAAGATTTATATTATATAGTAGTTGTTGCAAATTAAAAATAAAATTATATCTATAATAAACTTCGTTGTCCTTTATTTTTTTTAGGTTTCATACCAATTTTATTTTTCTCAATATTCGCCTTTATTTTCAAGATAATTTCACGCATATACGCTTCTTTATTATTCGAAGCCATAAGATATGCTTCATCTTTTGTTTCTCTAGTTACCATTATTATAACCTGTCCGATTTTCATTCTTCCTGCCCTACCTTTTCGTTGTATTGAGCGTATCTCACTTGCAACAGGTTCATAAAAGATCACGACATCAACACTGGGGATATGCAGTCCCTCTTCTCCTATCGATGTTGCAACAAGTACTTCGAATTTTCCAGCGCTAAATTCATCCAATGCCTGCTGCTGATTTGCGTGTGTAATCCCCATTTTTTTTCCCATAAACGGTTTTGCACAAATACCATTACTATTCAAAACTGCTACAAGTTTAGTAACCGTTGATCTATACTGGGCAAAAATCAGAATATGCATTTTAGGAAAACGCTCTTTTATAATATGTACACACATTGCCATCTTGGGGTGTTCCTCTCCTCTCAAGAGCGCCTCATTTGCTATTTCTTCTGCGCAGAGAAGTTGTTTATCTGCAAGTAGTTTAATTAACGCATTGCTCTTATTCTCTTTTGCTCTAAGCGAGTTTATATAATCAATAAACGGAGTAATGCCTTCTGTGCTTACGAGATCATATGCATGTATTAAATTTATCAAATAAACATAATGCAGCGCAGCCATAAATTTATAACTATCTGAGTGTATTTTGCTTATCTTATCGCTTATTTCAAAAAGCATGCGTTTTGGCATTTTTTCAAAATGCCTAAACGGACTAATGCCTGTAGTATAAAGTTTTTCCATGTGCTGATCAATTAAAGGTTTTAACGTCTGAGTAAGTTTCATAATAGGCTCATTTTTATCAACATATACATTACTTACCGATTTATCCATCACATAATCTCTGACATCAATATCATTGCTTACTCTCATTTCTATTTGTTCTATCCCTAGTGTTTCAATGAGCTGATTAATTTTTTTTGTATTACTTCCTGGTGATGCCGTAAGCCCTATTATCTGTATACCTTTTAATTTTGCTTCATTTGCAATATACGTATATGCATATCTGCCAACAGCTTTATGGCATTCATCAAAAATAACAAGCCCACAATTATTTAGCGTTATCCTGTTTTTTTTCATATCATTTGCTATTGTTTGAGGTGTAGCGACAATAATTTTGGCATTCGATGCTATTGCTTGCCTTGTACTTGCATTAACGCTTCCTGTGAGCATGAGTATGCCATCGTTGTTTATATTAGCAAGAGATAAGAGCACAGAGTAATGCTGTTTGCTTAATGGTTTAGTGGGCGCAAGCATTATAATGCTCTTATTTTGGTATAATACCTTTGCAATTGCGAGCAGCGCGATCATCGTTTTTCCGAGCCCTGTGGGCAATATCACCAATGTATTTGCTCCGTTATATATACTCTTAGCTATATTGATTTGATATGCCCTTGGCTCCAACCCCTCAGTATTAATCATAATTTTATACGGCTCTATATCCTCCCACATAATGCGTTCATTAACTATTAGAATAAATAAAATTTATACGTTTGCAACTGTTATGAATTGCAAAAGACTATAAAAGTATTTGTGTGTATATATATTCTATTGATGCGCCGCAGTAGCTCAGTGGGAGAGCGTCCGGCTGAAGTAATTATATATTTCAGACACCGGAAAGTCGCAGGTTCAAATCCTGCCTGCGGCAATTAAAATAACTAGCAATGTGATATCTCGCAAGTATCACCTCACAATAACGTTGTTTTATTATTTTACTTACGTGTCTCTTTTTTGTACCTATGTGCGCTTTTACTAGGGATATTTTTAATTAACTGTTATTATTTACAATGCTGCTGGTTTTATCGATCTATCAAAATCCTAGTTAAAATGTATAATAACTATATGCAGTTTAAAATTTAATGTACTCTTTTTTTTGGTACAATTCTGCTCATATTGGTAATCTCTTTAAAACCTAAAACAAGACTTCCAAGCCCTATAATTCCAACAACTATTAAAACCAGAATAGTCGCAACACCTATAGAACTAAGATTAGGTATTACATTGCCTGTGCTTAGTGCAATGCTATCAATATATGGAAAACTAATAATTAATCCACCAATGATCGCAAATGCTGCACCCCCGTAAAAAAGCGTACGCCCTGCGGTCTTTCTTCCCACAATACTCACCTCTTTTTCTGTAAGTTTTTTTAGGCGCGCAAGAGATGCAAACAGTGCCCCAAAAATCATCTGCATTACCATTGTTCCAAGTCCAAAAAATAATCCTGGCAGTGGTGCATATAGCAGGCTTGGCATTTGCGGGGCAAGTATAAATGTAATAATTGTTGCATACGCTCCGAACCCAAATCCCGCAATCAAACCGTGTACAACGGCCATTTTAAGCGGTACTGTTTTTGGCGTATTAGAATTAATGCCTTTTACTATCTCTGCCCTTTTAGAATGAAATTTACTACCTAAAAGAGAATCAAAAGGTATATGTAAATCAATTTTTTTGTTTAGTATATACATGCCTGCAATTAACATTGCTATACCCACAATTATGTAGACTGGTCCATCCAAATTATATTGTTTGTATATGTATGCAAGTCCGAGGAATCCAAGTGTAGAGAGAAATGCGCGCTGTATCGTAAATCCAGAAGAAAACGCAAGACCCGCCTTCATTCCTTTTTTTTTGCTATAACTGCCTATTGCATAACTAAACGTAATTGGCCATGTATGTTCATCAGGCGTTATGCCGTGCAGCATACCCAATATAAAAGAAATAATGAGCACATCTCCTATAATGATTTTTCCTGTAGGATTTAACACGTAATTAATACCAGGTAATATACCTCCTATATTGTATATGAGCGCTACAAATGCGATTATTATAACCAGGAAAACAAGCGTTGCAATTTGTTTATTCTTACTTTTCATTGCACTTTTGATGTCCATACCATTCACCTAATTTAAAATATCTACAATACTTAAGACTAAATATATTAATAACTTTCTTAAATTAAATTATTAACTATTCTACTTTTTATACTCAATTATTGCTTTAAGTAATGATCGCATTGCTTGTTCTTTGTACATAGATTCAAAGCGTATGCTTCCCGCTTCTGGATGTCCCCCGCCTGCTGTAACAAAGCTTTCCTCTCGTTTTATTCGCTCTATAATCTCCTGTAATCCAAGTGTTGAAGATATTGCCTTACTTACCCTAACAGATATCGAATTTATAAATCCTACAATTGTTATAGTAGAATTTTTATCAAGCTTCTCAAATGCGGATTGGAGTTGAGAGCTATATCTGCCTGGCAGGAGATACCCGCTATATTTCTCAGCAACATATTCGAAATCAAATACATGTATGTTAATTCCTTGATCCCAATTATATTCTTTGGATCTACCAATCCCGATACTTAAAGCGTCATCAAGAATTGATCTCCCATATTTGTATATGTCCTCTAATTGCTCCTTGTTTTCAACAATTTTTGAAAGATATTTAGGGGTTATTGGTCCGTCTAGATAATTCACATAACTCTTTATGCCTGTTATAAAATCAATTACGTGCGCAATTTTTACGGCATCATGGTTATTCATATCTGCATAAGAACTAAAATCACTAATAAGCGCAGCTTCTCGTATGTTTGTAGTATCAATCCCCCCAAGTAATTCTGCAAATATTGATGTTAAAAGCCCTGCAGTATAGTCTGCACTGCCTGCATGGGTTAAAGGATTTAAATAATGTTTCAGTTTTTTTCCGATAAAATTCTCCGGAATTGGATGATGATCATGCCATAAAATATCATAACTTTCCGTAGCCTTTGAAATTGCTTCATTACTTGTGTTAGAGCTTCCAAAATCTGTTATAAAAAGTATTGGCCGTTCATTACTGTTTATCATGCTAAAAAAAGAAGCATCAGAATAAAGCAATTCCATATCATAATCTATTCCCTTATTCAATACCCATTGTATGTTTGGAGCATCACTGTTAAAATTACTGCATATCTCTCGTATTGCCATATACAGTGAGAGTGCCGCACATGCGCCATCACCATCCCCATGAAATCTAACTAATATGGGTGATCCATTAATAATTGCATTAATGAGTACTGCCGCCTGCTCCCTCATTTCACTAATCATCTCTTTCGTTATGCTCCAATATGGTTTTTTTTCATGGCGTTTTATTAATGCAGTAATATTATTATCAATATTAATTTTTGCCCTATGCATGTTTGCTATTTCTACTGCCATTTGTTTATCCCCATTTTGTATAATTACAATGTCCTGTGCACGTAGATTTTCATCAACACTTGCAGATATTACACTGTATAATTCTATGCGTCTATCTGATATGATATTATAAATCCCATTTTTGGAAATAAGGCTGTAGCGTATATCACCAGGAGTATACATGGCACGATACGATGTGACAATAGCGTGTGTTATCTCCTCCATTTTTATCCCATTATCTATGTGTGGTTGTTGACAAGTAGAACACAGTTAGATGCATCAGTGGAATTATTTATGTATGCGCAGTATTTGGTTTGATTATAATATTGTGCTATGCTGGCAATGCAACTATAAACATATCCGCTTGAATTAAGGCTTTCGCATTCAGTTATATTTTTAGCTTTCGTAGCATTGTATGTTTTTATCCCATATTCACATAACGATTGTATATCTAAACTTTGGTTTGCACAAATGTTGTTATTAATCGATTTATTTATTGGTTTTATAAAACTATTTTGACATAGCGTCATGTTATACCCTGTAAGGGTTGTGCATAACGATTCATTATTATTTTTGTATGCGATATTTGACACACAATATCCATACGGCGTTATGTTGTAATAACTGTATATATACGTATTATAAATATCTGATAAATTTTTGTTCGTGTAATAAACCATATCATAGAGTATGGTACTATTTGGGACAGTGGGTAGACGATTGCATAGTGCCGGATGGCTGTTAATAGCCTGTCTGTAATAATAAACAGCGTGGCATACCCGCTGATCACTTTTGTTAGTTAAAAGCAAACATGTATTATTGTTCGTAAAATTCTGGTTCATTGCTATATTATATAAGCATTGATTCTCACTGTTTGCGCTTAATTTAGAGCAATATGACGTATTGTTTTGCTGCAAGCTTAGATTGTATATACAGTTACTTTTAAAAGAGTTATTCTGTATGGGTATGCAATCATTGATGTTTGAACGATTTATTGCAACAGTAAGCATGCATTTATATGTAAGCACCCCTCCAATCCCGGTGCATATTGATATATTGTCAGAAGCAATAGCATAGGAAGTATAACAGTCATATTTCGTATTCTGTAATATTTTTCCAGCACATGTTGAAGAAGTGTTCTGATTTGTCATCGCAGTAGAAAAAGTAAATATAATTGCAAGAACTACTAGCATAAACGCAAAGAGCGCAGCGATATATACTCTATCATTTTTGATTTGCTGCGTTTTAACCCTTTTTCTATTTTTCATTTATTATCCTCATGATTCTATAGTAAAGACGCGCATTCCCTCTCCTGTTATTTCATATGGCGCAACAGCCCTGCTGTGATTTGTGCCTCTCATTTTAAATATTTCAAGTGCGAGCGAACGCTTATCACTCTCCTCTTGCATATACAATGTTACTATGCCATCAAAAATGAAAAATTCTGGCGTATACCGTATGCGCCCTCTATTATACATATCAAGTTCAATTGTTATGAGTGTAGTGACGTTTAATTTCTTAAGGCTGGTTTGAAGCGTTACCATTGCCCTACGATATTCAAGGTCATTATCAAAAAGCATGCTCACCAATGAGATAGAGTCAATTATCACAACCTTCGATTTATTATCAGTAATCATTTTCTCTATCTCGCTTAATACTCTTCCAAATGTATATTTATTCGCAGTATCAGAATTCTCTATTACAATTCCAGGGTCCCGTCCATCAACTACCAGCATTTTAGATGCCATGAGTTTGTCAATATTTAAAGCGAGATCTATAAATGTCGTTTTTATATTTTTTAACAAATATTGTGGATCCTCCTCAAAACTTATAAAAAGCGAAGGTATGCCTTGGATCGCATTATTATATGCTGTTTCAAAGCATAAAAGTG
>JAJZDT010000157.1:0-5401 GCA_021851535.1 Microcaldota archaeon
CCATACTTAAATAACTGCAATATTCTGGATTATTCGCTAATACACTTAGATTAGATATACAATTTTGTTTTGCAGTTTTATTTCCTATCAAATTACAATCTTTAACATTAGAATAATTAGTTGCAACATAGAGTATACAATCAGTAGCATAAGTAGAATTTAACCCATTGCATATAGATGCATTGCCACTTTTTATTGCGTACGATAAATAACAATTATATTTTATATTATTGTTTAGTTTTCCTGCGCAGGAAGACTGATTTTCTAATCCTCTTGAAAATGTAAGAACCATCGCCACTATAAATAAAAATATTGCAACTATACCGAATATTATTAGTGCATTCGAATTTTTTGCATTTTTTACATGTTGTGATTTGGCCTTAGGCTTAACACTCATCTATACATCTCACTAAGATTCTATTGTAAATACGCGCATACCACTACTAGTTATTTCATAAGGTGATACAGCTCTACTATGATTGGTTCCGCGCATTTTGAATATTTCCAAATTCAACGCTCGTTTATCATTTTCACCTTGCATATAGAGTGTAATTATACCATCAAAAATAAAAAATTCAGGAGTATAGCGCATATGATCCCTATCAGCTATTGTCATTTCCATGATAAGAAATGCAGTAACGCCCAATTTCTTTAAATTTGACGACATTGTAACCATTGATCTCCTATAATCAAGATCATTCTCAAGTAATAATCCAAGCAAGGATATTGAATCTATCACAACGAATTTAGACTTATTATCTGTTATTAATTTTTCTATTTCTGACATCACTCTTCCAAACGTATATTTATCAGCAGTATTTGAATTTTCAATCATTATACCTGGGTCTCTTCCTCCAATAACAAGCATTTTATCAGCAATCAGCTTATCAATGTCATTAAAATCTGAGAATGCCTCTCTGATATTATCAAGCAAATATTTTGAATCCTCCTCAAAACTTATAAAAATAGATGGAATGCCAAGCTTTGCATTTTTATATGCAACCTCAAAACAGAGCAATGTTTTTCCAGCACCTGGACCACCAGCTATGACAACCTGGTTACTTATTGGCACTCCGCCATTTAACATATTATCTAATCCATTTATGCCCGTTTTCATTCTATTTTTTGAACTATCAGACTCATACATAAGTATACCCGCTATTAATTAACATATGAGATATTTATAAACTTTGATTATATTATTATGCCACTGCATTAAAAGTATATAATTAAAAAATATGAATAGATAGAATAATACAAATTTAACCCACTTCTGTTCTCTTAAATGCATATGAAGCAATTGATATAGTTATAGCTAATGATATTAAAAGCATTATAAAATCAAGTATAATTGGAAATGTTGAACTACCTGTTAGTGTGCCCCTTAAGCCATCAACACCATAAGTCAGTGGATTTATATAGGGTATATACTGCACAAATAGGGATAGTCTTAAATTTTTCCAGAGCACCCTGCGTCTCTTTATTAGAACTAAGTTCTATCGCAATAATAAGATTATTTTTTGCAGCAGATAGCATCTTGTTTAACTCTTTAGTCTCATTAGGATCAATATGTAAAGAGCCAAAAATATATATCATTAAATAGCCAAATTTTATTTCTTACTACCATAAATTAAATATGCGATCGCCGGGATTTGAACCCGGGTCATTGGCTTGGAAGGCCAAAGTCCTACCAGGCTAGACTACAATCGCATAGGATATATTATATGTTAGCAGTAATAAAAAACTTTGCAAATTAAATAGAATTCAATTTATTTGGTTTTGCAATAATTTCCAACGCCCTATTATATCATTTCCCTCAATAAAAACAAAATTGTTTTTTTCTGCATATCGCATCGCATCTCTCTTTGATAGTGCTTTGCCATCATCGGATAACATCTCAACTATTGTCGCAGTATCCACCATATTTGATAACTCAGTTAGAGCTATTGACAACTCCGTATGTCCCTGCCGATCATTAAGGAGTCCTTTTGAACTAATAAGTAACTGCACATGCCCAGGTATTTTAAATAATTTGGGGAATTTGACAGCCATACTCATACCATCATTTTTGGCAATGCTTGATACATTTGCAAATTCTAAGATGGTTGCAGATCGTTCTATGTCAGAAATCCCAGTTAATGTTGAATTTAAATCTATAGTTATAGAAAATGACGGCTTAGAATTAGAATCTTTATACGTATGCATATTCTTGAATATTTCTAATTTAGATTTATCAAATGCATCTATTACGTATGGAATGCCGAGCTTTGATGCAATATTGTTTGAGACCGTAGTACATATTAGACCTCCACAATCCTTTCGCATTGTTCTTAACGTATTTGGTGTTATCTTCTGCGAAGCCACTGTCATATCAGTCTCTTCTTCTCTGCCATCAGCATCGTATATCAACACCGGTTTACCCATGCGCATACTCTCTATTGCTTTTTCTATGATTTCCATATTAACACTAAAATTAGAATCTACATATATGCTTAAATATATTGACTTAGACATTTGGCGATTGCCGAAACTACTATTGACGAAATAGTATTGATGCCTATTTATCAGTGATAATTATATATCCTTAGTATATAAAATCTAATGATAATTATGGAAAAAGTTTTGATTACTTCAGCATTACCCTATTCATATTCACTCCCGCATTTAGGCAATATAGTTGGTTCTGTACTACCAGCAGATGTATATAATAAGTATATGAAATTATCTGGGATAGAATCTATTTTTATATGCGGATCGGATCAGCACGGTGCCAAAATAGAGCTAGAGGCATTAAAACAAAAAAAGAATCCTGAGGATATTGCCAACCAGATACATGAAAAGATGAAAAAATTATTTGCGGATTTTGGCATTGAATTCACTTACTATGGCAAAACGCATACAGAGCAAAATAAGGAAGTTGTATACGAATTTTTCAACGCACTTAAAAAAAATGGATACATAATAGAAAAAGAGGACATGCAGGCATACTGTAATTTTGATAAGATATTTTTATTTGATAGATTTATTGAGGGTACATGTCCATACTGCGGCAGTTTGCACGCACGAGGAGATCAATGCGATGATTGTAACAAATTACTTGATCCTATACAAATAATCAAACCACATTGTAATATATGTGGTAATGAGAGCATAGAATTTAAAAAAGTTAAGAATCTTGCGCTCGCGTTAAATAAATTAGAGCCAAAAATAAAGGAATTTATTGAGCAAAAATCAAAAAATGATTGGAGTAAGAATGCTATAAACAAACCATTAAGTTTTATTGAAACGGATGGATTAAAGCAAAGAGATATTACACGAAATTTAAGGTGGGGATTCCCAGTTCCATTAAATGGATATGAAAATTATGTATTTTATGTATGGTTTGATGCAGTCATTGGATATATTGGCATAACAAAAGAATGGACGGATAAATGGAGACATTATTGGACTGATGAACACATAAAAAGAATACAATTTATGGGTAAGGATAATATAGAATTTCACACAATTGTATTCCCAGCAATTATCATAGGCTCAGAACTAAATTATAAACTTGTAGACACGATAAGAGCATCGGAATTTCTTAATTCACGTGGCGTAAAATTTTCCAAAAGCAGAGGAGTAGGGTTAAACATCGAAACTGCCCTTAATATATTAGGTAGAGATTATTGGAGATTTGTGCTTATGTATTTGTACCCTGACGGTTCTGATACTGAATTTTCTATAGAAGTATTGACTGAAATAGTAAATAGCATAATGAATGATAAAATAGGCAACCTTGTTAATAGGGTTTTAACAATAGCAAAGCGCAATGCCCAGTTAATAGGCGATAAATCTGAATTTGATACCCCCACATATAAACATATGATTAGTATATGCAGCAATTACAAATACCACTTTGAACACATAGATATGCGCGGCGCGATAAGAGATGTTGTTGAATTAGCAGAATTAGGCAATGCACTTATGAGTAGCACAGAACCATGGACGCTTATAAAAAAGGGGGATAGTGTATCTACAAAGAATTTTAGTACCATTATAGATACGTTAATATTAATAATAAAAAATATTGGTATTTTATTGTATCCATTTACACCAGATGCATCAAAGCAGATATTAAATTACTTTGGTATAGAAGATGCGCGTATTTGTGATATCGAATTATATAAGCGTATAAATTTTGATAATGAGATAAAATTGATATTTTCAAAAATAGATGAAAAGGTAATTGCAAAATTAGACGCGCTAAAATAAAAAATTAACTTTTGCTCTTTTCTTTTTCTGGTCGTTTTGATTCATTAATCTGAAAATGAAACTCAGAAAGATTTCTAACGCGCAATGTTGCAATATCATAAATGCCATAACTTACAGCTATTTTTTACGCTCTATAACACGCCTTGTGTCAGAGTTTTCAAATAGTATATTGCATTGTCTTATGGCATTATCCATAATAGCATGATCGAGGTCATTTAAATTCTGATCGTTTACAGATATGTTGGTGCATATTTCATCAACAATTTTCCCTAACGGATTTATAAGCACTTTTGGCTTTCTACCGGAAGTTATATCCCTTAATTTTGTTTGTGCAGCAGTAACTGCACCGCATCGCGTATGACCCATTATAAATATTGATTCGAGATTATTAAATGACTCTATTCCAAATTGGACTGTTGCAAGCCCTTTCTCACCCAATAACCCACCCACAGTCCTTACAGAAAATATAACGCCAGGTTTTTGATTAAATATTGTTTCCGGATCGCATCGCGAATCTGAACGTATTACTACAATGTATTTGGGATCCTGCCCTTCCGCTAAATAACTTAAATCGCTATGCTTGGATGCATATTCCTCATTGCCTATTAGTAGTCTATCTAATTTGCTATCTCCCATCAGATCACGATATTATAAGTTTGTTGGGGTATAGTGAGCTAACCATATATAAATAGTTATCTCACACTGCTGCCCGGTAGCATATTACGCTCTGGCGTTATTAATGATACACCATTTGCATCCTCTGTCGCAAGCACCATACCCTCTGATATAAATATATCGCCTATTTTCTTTGGATCCAAATTTGCAACAACAATTATAAATTTATTTATAAGCTCCTCTTTAGTATAATATGCTTTAATACCCGCTGCAATATTTCTCTTTCCAAGTTCGCCTAAATCTACCTCAAGTTTATACATAGGTTTTTTTGTATTAAGTTCATCCACACTTATTATGCGACCTACTCGCAAATCTATTGCGGCAAATTGATCTATTGATACCATAATGACACTTGTTTTATAATAAAAATACAATAAATATAATAAGTTTTTGAATAGAATATAGATTACAGCTTCTGCTGTATTAATTATTTAAGTGATATGATGAGCCAGTTTGGAATACAGATGCATAA
>JAJZDT010000157.1:5442-7997 GCA_021851535.1 Microcaldota archaeon
TTAAGTTTAGGGATAGAAAGAGGCATGAAACGGGAAACTATTTTTCTGCCACAAAATTATCCGAAAAGGATGAAAAAAAGACTATTAGAAGAAGAGGTGGCAATAGAACAGCAGTTATGAAAAATGCCGGATTTGTAAATTTATTGACAAAGAATGGCATAAAACATGTGCAAATAAAAGCAGTCACAGAGTCCCCAGATAATAGGAACTTTGCAAGGCAGAACATATTAACAAAAGGCTCGGTTATAACGACAGATTTAGGCAAGGCAGTGATTACAAATAGACCGGGTAGAGAGGGAGTAGTAAACGCAAAGTTATTAGAGTGAATTGGAATGCCTGCACACGTTTACATATGCGAACGTTCTGACATAGACGCGCTTAAAAAAATGTTAGCATACGATCCATATTTGGACCCTAATGTTATACCACATAGACATGATGATGATCCTAAAAAGATGAGTGAAGAGGATAAAAAACGAATGGCAGATGAAGATAAACGCGTCTCTGAAAATCTCGCAAAATTAAAAAGTGATGTATTTTTTGATGTTATCTTTGCAAGGCAGGAGTATGAGATACTTGATGGCAGCACCTTAAACCTTGAAAAGGAAAAATATTATTTGTACTTAAAAGCTAATGATGATTTTTTGAGTAAGGCGGATAAGAAACTAGAAAAATATTTTAATAGTATAAAACGCGCCGATAAAAGTACAGAGGAAAAAGTAATAACTTTCATTGAAGATAGAAATAACAAGGCTGAAGCCGGTTTTGGTTCAATTTTCGGCGTTTAATTGTACGGGTTATAGAATAATAGTAGCATTTACAAAAATAGATAGTGTTTTTAGACTTTTCTTTCCTTTTAGAGAATGTATTGATGTGATTATATGAATCTTCTCTCTAAAACTGCACTTGTAGTGGTTATCATTATAGCACTCGTCGTATCATTTTATTTTACTGTAAATTATAATAGTTCAAATGCCCCGATAACAAAATCCGAAGCTGAAGCGCTTATAATAAATGATTTCCAACAGCATTCTCCAAATATTAACATTAGCATAATAAATATTTCCAGTTCAAGCATACATCCAGGAAGTTGGGCCATAATAGCAAGAACAATTAGTGGTGAACATAGCGCATGTCCTTCAGTAGTAACACAGCAGTTTGATTATCCAGCAACAGGATTTCTTAATACTACGACGACATACTCCAATTATTCAAATGGAAGATGTATGGTTTATGGAGGAGTAGAAAATAAGGCAGGCATCTTAGACAATATAATAGGATTGCCGGCGATTGCAATAGCAACGCCATACAATGAATCATTCTCTCCTTTGGTGAATTATATCAATAAAAATAAGTATGATAGCATTTATGCGACGGCAAATTTCTTTAGTACATACAATATGACATTTAATAGTATTACAACAAATGCAATAAATAAAACATACTACAATATATGGTTAGTCAACTATTCCTCGTCAAATGCCAACTATTCATACGTTATTTTACTAAACCAGTCAGGAGATATTTTGAATAATTATACATTGCCACATACATAATTTATTCGTATAATCGAGAGTATTTTGTGCGCAGCAACGCGAGGGATTTTTAAACTGTTTTTCCCTCGGCTACACCAATTCTATTAGCGGAATATAGATAAAGCTTTTAAAGCTTTGTTATGATATTAGAAATAAAGGTGACTAAATGGACGACCTAGTAAATAGTGTATTTGGAAAGAATAGTGGGAGCCAAACCACATCGAACATAGAGGAGTTCGGATCGGATCAAATAAAGATAGTGACTGCAGGATTTGGAGGAGCTGGAGATAATATTGTCAACAGACTTCTGAAAGCTGGCGTAAAAGGAACACAGCTAGTTGCTGTTAATACAGACGCTCAACATTTCAAAGTTATTGATGATAGGATAAAAAAAGTTTTAATAGGCAAAAGCTTAACACGCGGACTTGGTGCAGGAGGAGACCCAAAGGTTGGTGAGAAAGCTGCAGAAGTTGACAGACACCTATTAGAGGAAGTATTTAGTGGCGCACAACTCGTATTCCTATGCGCAGGTATGGGAGGAGGAACTGGAACAGGTTCAATTCGTGTTGCCGCACAGATTGCAAAAGAGCAAGGAGCAATTGTTATATGTATGGTTACATACCCATTCGCACTTGAAAGAGTTAGGATGGTAAAAGCTGAAGAGGGTATACGCGAGCTTACAAAATACAGCGACAGCGTCATAATAATAGACAACAATAGACTGGTAAAACTCGTACCTAACTTGCCAATGCCTGAGGCATTCGCACTTGCTGATTCAATACTTGCAAAAGCGATCGGAGGATTAGTCTGGACAATAACACAACCAAGCATGATTAACATTGACTTTGCGGATGTAAGATCTATAATGAGCGGCCAAGGTGTCGGATTTATAGCTGTCGGTATAGGAAAGGGCAACGATAAAGTAGGTATTGCTGCAGAACAGGTATTAAAGAACAAATTGCTTGATGTTGATTATGAGGGTGCAACTGGCGCGCTTATACATATATCTGGGGATACATC
>JAJZDT010000010.1 GCA_021851535.1 Microcaldota archaeon
TGCTTATAAATCTAATTTAATATGCTTAATGAGCGATTAGCGGTAATCTTAATATTACATGCGAATGTAATAGGCTATGATAAACACAAAAACGATCTGAATTCAACTGAGGTTTATTTAGAGCCTAGAACAGCACAGGCACTTTGTGGAGCTATTACTATATTAACAACTGATGAAGAGAAAAATATAGAAAAAGTAACTACCATAATGAACCTACGTAAGCATATATATACTAGGTCAATTGAAGAGTATAAAAAATTGTTAAGAAATAGAGATAATAAGATTTGTTAATAATCTCTTCTAATTTTATTTTTTATTTCTTGATCTAATGTAATTATTTCGTCTATTGTTGGGTTATAATTTATTGTATGCTTGTACATCGCTCCTTCTATTATTTTAGGTATTTGAAGATAAGATATTTTTCCTTCTATAAAAAGAGCAACAGCTGCTTCATCAGATGCGCTAAGCACAGTAGGTAATGTACCACCCATCCTACCTGCAGATAATGCAAGATTAAAACATGGATATCTTGATGCATCAAGTTTAGACAGGCTTAATTTTGTTATATTTTCTATATCAAGCGTACGCCATGTTGATTTTGGGCGATTTGGATAATTAAGCGCATGTTGTATAGGTAGATGCATATCGGGATAACTTAAAAGTGCTTTGTAGGACCCATCTTGAAACTCCACCATACCGTGAATAATGCTCTCTCTATGCAGTACTACGTTTATTTTACTATATTCTACGCCAAAAAGCCAATTAGCTTCTATTACCTCAAACCCTTTATTCATCAACGTTGCACAGTCTATTGTTATTTTCTCACCCATGGCCCATGTGGGATGGATAAGTGCTTGCTTTGCACATACATATGCAAGTTCCTCTTGTTGTAAATCTCGAAACGCGCCTCCACTAGCCGTTATTATTATACGGCGCAGCATCTCTGTTTTTGCCTTAGTTCCGTCAACTGCGTCCCCAATTAAACACTGCCATATTGCATTATGTTCACTATCTATAGGTATAATTTGGACATTGTTTTCTTTTGCTTTAGACATCACAATTTGTCCTGCCATAACCAAAACTTCCTTATTTGCTATAGCAACGTTTACACCAGAATGTATTGCAGACATTGTAGATAATAATCCTATAGACCCAACAGTAGATATTATAACTTTATCTTGTGGAAAGGATGCCATCTCTTCCATATCTATTACGTTAGCGCCGTTCCAGCGTGCAGTAGTTATTTTTGGAGAATACACATAAGTTGGAGAAAATTCTTCGACTTGTTTTTGAAGTAACTCTAGATTATTTCCTCCTGCAAGACCCAATATTTTATAGTCTTGGGGATTATTTCGTATAATGTCTAATGTTTGCCGCCCTATTGATCCTGTGCTGCCAAGTATGGAAATGGTTTTCATTCAATCAAGAAATATCTGTGCGCAACAAATATAAAGGCTACATAACCATTACTACTATTGTCTAATATATTTTTGTTATAAATGTAATACAATACAAAAACTAATAAAAAACGAAATATTTACTAGATATTAAAGTATTTCATTTCGTATATAATGCGTGATATTAAATGGGTATGCATGGACACACTAAGGGCAAAATAATAGATTTAATCAAAAAGGGAAATGCGAATCTTAGTAGCATTAGCAAAAACTTGAATCTTGCACCTTCTACTGTAAGTAAACATTTACAAGATCTTGAATTAGTAGGAATTATAAGAAAGAAGGACAGCATATATGCTAAAAAGTGGAAATATTACGAATTAATAAAAGATAATAAAAACACAGATGGAACATACAATAATGAAATAAGTAGCAAGTATCGTGTTTCTTTATATGCTATCTTTTTAGTGATTATTGCACTTGGTGCATATTTTTACATTTTTTCAATACAAAAATCTACTGTTTATGTTCCTATTAGTATTTCTGACCCACCACAGGTACCTCCAGGCACACAATCGTTGTACATAAATTATTCCTCAATTAGTTTAAAAGTCAATGAATCTGGAACAACGAAATGGATTGTTGACAATATAAGTGGCAGTATAAATCTAATGACTGCAATAAATGTAAGTCATATTATAGGGGATGTTAGGCTTGTTTACGGATCACGCTTGGAAGCATTAAGATTTAATATAACATCTGGAAGAATAAAGATAAACAATAATACATACCCGGTTAATTTAATCGATAATAATATAACAACAATTTTAAATAATAATATAGTTAATGAATCTTCATACATTCTGCTTGACTTTTATCCTGTTGTTGTTCCTATATACAATAATAGTTCTATTAAATTTGCAATGCTACCTACACTAAAAGCTATTGTTACGAATGGCACATATGTAACAAATACAAATTATACTGCAGGCATGCAACCGCGATTTTTTGTTTTTAGAGAGTATAATTTTAATCATTATATTATAAACGTATTGAATAACAACAACCCTAAAGTTACCATATTAAACAAATCTATAAGTTTTAATAAAACAAATATGACCTTTGGGATTACATTAAAGAATAATGGAACAACAAACATAACTATTTGTGGCGTTATACTTTCGTTAGAATTGCAAAGAAACGAATCGTATCAAAAAAATAATTTGGGGAGCATATGGCGTGGCAATGCAACTTATAAAATGATAGAATCAGGACGTTTATATAATTTTTCCACTGATAATCTTTCCATAAATGCAAATTTGTTGTACATGAATAAATCATTAATTAATAATAATGAATTAGTGATAAATGTAACACATCCATTATTTAAAATTAAAATATATAAAAATAATAATATAGATGGAATAGACAGTCTACAACAGCAGGATAATAAAGAGGGTTTTATAAATTTCATGGTAAATAGTAACGATACATTATCAATTTTATCTAATACTTTAATGTATAAAACACCAGATACGCATATTGCTCAAAACAAGAGTATAACATTTGTATATAATGGAAATACTCCAAACAATTATTTATATACTAATTTCACAAATATAACATACCGCGTTGTTGTAGTAACAACACACGGGGTTATAATAACGAATGTTTCGCCAGGTTAATTTAAATGACAAAACAACATATAGTAGAAAATATGGTGGAATTACGCCATATTAAAAAAATATATTATTCTAAAACTATAGAGTATACAGCACTTAGCGATATTTCACTTAAAATAAAAAAGGGAGAATTTGTAACAATACTTGGTCATTCTGGAAGTGGAAAGACAACAATGATGAACATCATAGGAACATTAGATAGGCCAACATCTGGAAAATTATATATTGATGGTGTTGATACAGTTACACTTCATGAAAAAGAGCTCTCAGTGTTAAGAAATAGGAAGATTGGTTTTGTTTTTCAATCATACAATTTAGTGCCGTATTTAACAGCATTAGAAAATGTAACACTCCCGCTTATAGTTGATAAATTAAATACTTATGATAATATACAACATGGAAAAGATATGCTTGATTATGTTGGACTTGCAGGTAAACATTCGAAAATGCCTAATGAGTTAAGCGGAGGGGAACAGCAGCGAGTTGCTATCGTACGAGCACTTATAAATAAACCACCCATATTGCTAGCAGATGAACCAACAGGAAACCTTGACTCTAAAACTTCTGATACAATAATGGAAATGATGATAAAGATTGGTAAAGAAAATAAAACAACAATAATAATGGTTACACATGAACAAGACATTGCAAATTATTCTGAACGAAGTATTTATATTAAAGATGGAGAGATTGAAAAAGATATTATGGTGAAAAAATGAAGTATAAACTATTCGGAATTATAATTAGTCTATTTTTATTGTATTCCATTGTTGGAACGCCCATAGCAACATCACAGGGTATTGGTTGTTTTCCTAACTCCAACATAAATTTCAAAGTAACTAATATTATATGGGGCAATACAAATCATACAATAGCAGTAGGGCCAGGAAGTTATGATGTGCCGTTAACAGTTCAAATAGAAGCGTATGGAACAAGTTGCTCAATACCTAATCTCGAAGGAGATTTAGAATTATCAGGTGGAGTAACAAATTTGAATGGAACACATAATGCCACTTCGTATATACAAACAGTTACATTACCATCTATCTTTAGTATGACATTTTATCTAAATGTTAATAATAACCAATTAGCTGGAAATAGTACATACCTTTCATATCCACTTTACATATACTGGAATACTACAAATACTAGTGCAAAATACAGCCAAGAAATAAAACTTGAAATACCGATGAAAGGTACTTCAAAACTCAAGTATATTCCTAAAAGCACCATATTGTATTCAGGCATGGTAAATAATATAACATTTAATGTACAGAATCAGGGGAGTGGAGGAATTTCAAACATAACAACAAATATAGAACAGGAATCCGGTATTAGTATCCTCAATGAACCACCAAACATAAATTATCTTGGTTCTGGAAAAAACTATACATTAAATGTGCCTGTTTTTGTGGGTGGAACTTCAGGCCAGCCCATAACACTTAATATTCAATCTACATATCTTAACAGTTATGGATACAATACTACAGCAATAGATAATGTTGGTTTTTATACAGTAACAACTAATCAAAATGATGTTTTATTGTCTATTTCTAATCAAACATTGCTTTCAGGGATAATAAACAATGCAACACTTATAATAAAGAATAAAGGTACGTATCCAGTAGAAAATATGAGTATAATATTATCTGCAGGAACAGATGTTAATCTTATAAATTCTACAAATGTAATAAACATTCCATATATAGCCCCTGGAAAAATTGTTAGCATACCGATATATGTATATGTAGAATCCTCTACGAATAACGTAGGGTCCCTTGATGCACAATTAAATTATATACAGAATGGACAATCTGAAAGTTACCTAACAACCTTAAATTTTCTTACTCCAGGATATATTAATTTAGGTATTGTAAGCACAACACTCCTACCCTCTGCGCCTGTTTCAGGAAGTCTTTTTACATTAACTTCCACATTTAATAACTATGGGTCCCAAGCAGCAACAGCAGTATCATTTACACCTAAACCACCGAAAGGGATCAGTATTTTTGGAAGTGCAACAACATTTGGAGGGACGATACAACCTGGAAGTCCTACAGCATTTAGTTTAAGTTTTATGGTGAACTCGACAACAAAACCAGGTGCATAC
The DNA here is from genome assembly GCA_021851535.1 of Microcaldota archaeon. The sequence goes on from JAJZDT010000010.1 coordinate 5,190, forward strand.
AAAATACCAGTATACATTACATATATGAATAATCTAAATACTAATATCAATACCACGATTTATTATATTATTAATGTTACTGCACCAATTTCTGACTCAAATATTTCTGGTAATTACATTAGAACAAAATATAACAGTACAGCTACAAGTCAAGGAAATGGAGATATTTTATATGCTATAGTAATAGTTATAATTGCTATTTTTACATATATCGTATATAAAAAACGCTTCAAAAATAAAATTGGAAGGGGCCATAAATGAATATTAAAGATATATTATGGCTTTCCTTGAAGGGAATGTCTAAAAGGAAAGTTAGGACTGCATTAACAGTATTAAGCGTTATAATAGGAGTTGCAGCAATCGTTGCACTAGTTTCTCTCGTTGCAGGCATATCTGCAAGTATATCCAACTCGTTATCTAGTATTGGGCCTACATCACTTTTTATTATTCCAGGTAGAGGAAATGTATTTACGGTGGCAACAATAGCTTCAATAGAAACGCTACCTAACGTAAGCACTGCAATACCACTTATTAGAACATACGCGAATATAACAGTATCAGGTCAAACAACAACAGCTACAATAATAGGTGTAGATAATAATAGTTTAAAACAACTCATAGGCAGTGTAAATATATACCAAGGAAACACGTATAACCAAACAATAGTACCTGAAGGGCTTGTTGGATATGATATAGCATTCCCATCTACATTACAGACAAATCCTTCGATTTCCATAGATCAACCAGTATATTTAACACAGCAAGGAAGATCTGGTTCAAAAACAACAACAATAATACCAGTTGGTATTTTAAATTCTTATGGATCTTCTATACTTATATCTCCAGACACTAGTATATTTGTACCTGTACAAATTGCACAGCAAATAGCTGGTAGTGATTCGTATAACCTTATACTTGTAAAAGCAACAAATACAAGCTCTGTTAGTTTACTAGATACACTATTAACGGACATTTATGGTAATACAGCGACAATATTTTCTGTTCAACAACTTGCCCAAACTGTTTCTTCTATAACAGGATCTCTTGGCTTATTATTAGGTTCAATAGCAGGTATATCGCTTATAGTTGCTGGAATAAGTATACTTAGTATAATGATGGTTTCGGTAAAAGAACGAACACATGAGATAGGTATACTTAAATCTATTGGGTTCAAAAAAATAGATATACTAACTTTGTTTATATCCGAAGCGCTCATAATTGGCATCCTTGGTGGATGTATGGGAGTTGTTGTAGGTACAGGGGGGTCGTATATACTACCCGCAATACTTAGTGCAGGAAGTTCTAATAGTGGCGCTGGAACGGCGGCAGGTGGTAGTTCATTTGGAACAACAGGTGTCGGAGCAGCATCAAGACCAGGACAGGGTATATTTGTTGGAGGAGGAAGAGGTTCTAGTGGTTCTTCCACAAGTCCTATATCGCTAACCCCAATAATTACTCCGAGTATAATATTTATCGCAATAAGTATAGCTATTTTAGTGAGCGTTGCTGCGAGTTTATACCCTTCATGGAAAGCAGCAAGGGTAGATCCTATAAAAGCGTTACGGTATGAATAATTTTTTAGATAATAATTTTAGCTCATATACGTAATTAGACATAAATCTCGTTATTACATAAAAAAACTTTGAAAAGATATATTTAAATATGTTGGTTAAATACATTATATTGGCGGCACTATATGGGTAAATTGGGGCATGTTAATTATCAAACAGATATAACCAATTTGAAAAATAAACGTATTCTTATGAGACATGATGAAGCGCCCATTAATGGTTATAGAGAAATTGGTACACAATACATAGAACAATTTTTATATCGTTTTAATGATGATGAAAAACACGTTGTTGATGATGCTCTTTATTTACGTAGGCTTGCACGCATGGTAATTACAAACGCTGGAGAACGGATACCTACGGATAAAATAATAAAGCTTGAGGGAATACTTTCTGAGTTTATTTCTAAAATAGATGCATTTGAACAACAAAATAAATAATAGAGAGATATTTTAAGTTTTACTACGTATGTAAGTTATGAATAATGAATATGCTCAAAAAGCGCTCCAGAAAATAGTAAAAATTGATATACCATTCAATAGTCAAGATTATACTAAAAGCGAGTTACTTGTGATAGATAATTTAGTAAAAGCCTCAAAGGAACTTCAAAAAATTTTCCTTTTACAAATATGTTCACATAGTTTACAAATATTGAAATCGTTTGAAGAAGGATCAGCAATAAAGGAATTTTTTTTATGGAATATGGGTCCATGGGACAGATTAAATGACAATTATCCGTTTGCCATTGATATAACAAAACCAAAGGGTGTTGAATTTTACCCTATAGGCATGAAAGCAGAGGAATTTGAATTATATATTAAACAAAATCCAACCATAAAGGAAGCGTTTACAAGTTTTTATACTATTATAAAAAAAGATGGAAGTAAACTTGTAAGCATTCCATTCTCCGTTGAATACGCAGAATATTTGGAACGGGCATCTAAATTTATAGAAGAAGCTGCAATACTTTCAGAGGATATAGTACTTAGTAAATTTTTACATCAGAGAGCAAAGGCATTATTAAGTAATAATTATTTTGATTCTGAATTGCTTTATATCTATTTTTTTGAACC
>JAJZDT010000120.1 GCA_021851535.1 Microcaldota archaeon
TGCATAAGCGCCATACCCATTCAAATATAAATTTGCCAATGTCTGAAGAATTGGCGCGCTACTTGACTGATTAAAATTTCCAAAAGGCACTTTATTTATATTTGAAAATGTGACATTGCCATAAGTTAAATCTTGATTACTTCCGCTATAATCATTTGCATTGCCATCAAGCGGCCACCATCCTAAAAGATTCTGTTTTCCAATAGGCAATCCAAATAAACCCTCACTATATAAGTAATGTACATAGGTAGGGTTTAATGGTGTATTATATATCTGTACATTCATTATGCTGCCGTAAAAATTCTGATTTGCATAACAATTACTACCTATTGAAAATGCTGCTATACATGGACTTGGGCCCATGGTTAAAGGACCTGAGAAGCTTGCAGTTGATATAAGTGTTGAATTATCATATATGTTTAAAGTGCCACTTGCCTTTGAATATGTGAGAACGATATTGCTCCATTTATTCATAGGTATATAATGATTTGTATCAATCCAGCTAAGTCCTATGGTGTTAAATGAATAATATAATTGGCCATTTGGAAAACGAGCTAGTTGATAACTATTGGCACTTGATAATATCATTCCACCACTGCCATTTAACGCGCTTGCAATATTTCCAGCGCCACTACCACTTCCAATACCTGTGGGATATACCCACACAGATATGGTTATAGCATTTACATTTGTGCTAGGTATATTTTTATTATAACGTATATATGAAGAGGATGTTAGTATTGGCATTTCTATATTAGGGTTATAACTTATATATGGATTTGAGTATATACCAGATATACTTCCATTACCTATAGCACTTCCAGTGCTTAACGCAAGCATACTATTTAGTATGCTGCTTGCCTTGTCATTTTGGCTATTGGATGCGACGGGTGTTACAAAGCTTACGTATAAGAGTGTAGATACTGCAAGGCTTGCTATGACTAACGAAAATATCGCATCAAGTGTAAAAAGGAATCCCTTATAATTATCTTTCATTATGCAACACCAAATGCCGTTCCAGTCCAAAGTACTATCTCAACAGTAACGGGTACGCCGTTTATGGAAGATGCTTTTCTTATAACATATATTGTATATCCATTATTTGTTATAGGATTGCTACCTATTGTTATATTCATATTGTTATTGTAAATTTTTATATAATAATCATATCCTATACCGAGCGTCTGTTTTGTGGCCTGATAATTAGTATTAGACATTGCTATAAGCGTATATATTTTTTTCATAGATAAACCCTTTTCAGATCCAAGACCCACGCTTATATTATTCCATGTGCTTGAATTTGTTGTATTTATTGTACCATCCCAATATGACGGTGATCCTGGTGATAACAAGGTATATGCAAGGGTTTGCGTCTGTATCTGCATTATTGTTGAACTTCCTCCATATGATAATGATAATTGATTTGTTATATCAAACCATACAAAGGATATAACTGTAAGCGTGACTGTAAAAACTACAACTGCAAATATAATGTCAAAACTCCAAAATTGTAGTTTCATATTTTTCATAAAATCATGTAGGTACATTTATATACTGTATCTGTGGCAATCCACTATGATATATTGAAATTGCATCGCTTTGATTTAATGTTTTATTTAATATTTCTAAATCCGCAATACTCTCATTGCCTAAATAATATGTGGATGCCGCGGGCATTATACCAATGTCAGTTTTGAGTGAGGATGTAAGCGTTGATGTGGGTACTGCATCTCCACTACTGCATTTTGTATAATTAATGCCATTTACATAGATGGTAATGTTTGAATATTTATAAACGGAAACAATTGCATCATACCAAACTCCTGGATATATTATATCTGATGGCGTGGAGCATACAGTGCTGCCACTACCAAGTGGCATATCATATATCCATGAGAGCGCATGTGTTTTACCACCAGCAAACATTGAACCAAAATTAAAATTCTGGTTTATCCCAATACCACTATTAGAACTTCCATCATATATACTCATTACTGGATTCATAAGTGTGCAGCATGGGTTATTTGTAAGTGGTGTATTTCCATTTTCAGATCTTATCATAAACCATATATTTACCGAATAATTATATCCAAGGCTTGTTATGGGTGTATTCATTGCATATACAGGATTATTAGAGATATTGAGTGCCGGTATATGCGCGCCATTTCCATAAAACATCCTATTTGCAAATACTACCTGATTATTTATCATAGATATACTTCCGCTATAATCATTTGCATTGCCATCAAGCGGCCACCATCCTAAAAGTCCAAGTCCAGATAAGGGATTTCCATACGGCCCCCTACTATATAACGTATCTATCTGATACTTACTAAGTGTGCCATTATATGCCTGCACATTAGATATGCTTCCGTTGAATGGATGCATTCCCGAATATCCTCCTCCTATATCTATTTTATTTAATATCGTATCTACCGTCCCATTCCCATTCACTTGACCTGCATACGCACCATTTACATAAAGGCCTAATGTATTGTTAACTCCATTCCAAATTCCAGTTATAAAATATTCTTTATAGCGTTTTATTGGCGTTGCATTAACTTGATTAAGTATTGTATTTGCATTATTGGTCCAGCGCATTACAGCATTGCCCGTTTTTGCATCTACTCCAATATCCATAACCTCACTGGTCAATGGTGTTCCATTTATCTGCAGTATGTTTTGCCATTCATTTCCAATAACACCACTCTCATTTATCCATGCAGATAACGTAACGCATTTTGAATAAATGGCGCTTAAATTTCCATTAATATAACTGTTAACACCGTTAAATGTTCCAACCTCACTATTCGTTGCGTTGCTTAAATTGCTTGAAAAATTATAATTATTAAAAATCCCATTATTGTAATGGCCCGAAAGATCATATGTAATATTGTTTTCGGTAGGTGTAATCGGTGCCCATATTATAACATTATTATTTAGGTTTCTATTTTGGCTTAATAGAAATTCAGAAATGTTGCTTGATCCATACCCTAATGGTGTGTTGATAAATGCGTAAGAATTTCCATTGACCGTTGTAATATTTGAAACGCTTTTGCCATATCCACTTAAATTTCCATTATTTGAGATATACCCAATTATTGTGTTGCTTGCATTGCCACCATTATACAAATTTACATGTGTAGTTAATTCAGTAATATGTGTATACGTAATATTGTAAGGTATTCCGGAATTGCCATAAACTGAATAATCATTTGCATTGCCATCAAGCGGCCACCATCCAACAAGCGCATTTGATTGTATTGGAGACCCGAATATTCCATTATTGTAAAGTGTGATTATTTGATTTTGTGTTAAACTTGCATTATATATTTGGACATTTGCAATATCAACATTTGAATAATGGCTGTTTTGTTCGCCTGCACCTAGTATGAGGTCTCCAGTACCTGCTGTTGCGGGACCTGCACCACTATTAAATGAAGCAGTATATTGAATCCCATTTAAATAATAATAAGCGTTTGATAATGCATAATTATACGTGAAACAGGCAAAGTACCATTTATTGATCGTTGGATAAACCCCTGTACCATATGCCGCTATGTTTGTGCCTGCAGAATTCCATAGTGTAAATCCCTGTGTGCTGTATTGGTCAAAAGTGTACTCCCAAGCATTTCCATTGCTTGGTATACTTTCACCTTTTATCATTGGTCCATAATATAAATAAAGTGAATTTACTTTATACCACATACAAAAAGTCATTTTACCATTTATGCCTGCATCTGGACTTAATGTATTACTGTTTCCAAGATTAATATAACTAGTTCCTCCATTAATTTGGCTATTGTATCCATTAAATACTGCTATATTTGTACCTCCTATGTTATTCGTAAAACTATATATTGGTACATTTGTATTTTGCGGGACTTTTTTGTTAATATAGATGGTTCCATAATAATTTGATAATGTCATTACTCCAGAGTATAGTGGAATTTTGTAAATTTTTATAGCGTTTGTACTAATGGGTAAAAGTGTGCCATTTATTATAATACCACGCGCGTTTGCAAAGGCTTGTGTGCTGAGCGCCTCTCCATTTGACGTCGCATTGATTAGAACTGTTCCAGTTGAAGTTATATATAAATTATAAGGATTATTATTTGCAACTCCGGCAAGTGGTATTGTTACGCTATAGCCATTTCCTGCGGCAAGTGCTTGGTCTATTCTACTTGCAACATTCTGTGCTATTAATTGTAAATATGATGCCTGCTGCTCGTTTATCGTGAGTGCGCGTTGCGATGCTATCAAACCAAAAATAATGACAAATACCGTTAATACCATTACATATACTATGAGGAATTCAAGTGATATCTGCCCATGCATATTTTTACTTTTATTTTTAAGCATTACATCTGTATCTCAAATCAAAAAGAAAGAATAAATAGCTGAGTGTATTAGAATCAATTTAACCTTTTGTATATTTTAGGATTGGTATGGTTTTTATGTATATAAATGCAACTATAACTGCAAATGCAAAGAAGGTATCAGTAACTTTTTTAGGGGGAAATAATTATAAGATACGGGTTGATGCCCCTGCAGTAAATGGCAAGGCAAATATACGTCTTATAGAAATACTCTCAGAATATTTTGATGTTAAGTCCTCTAAGATATCCATAATAAAAGGTAGCAAAAGCAGAGAAAAATATATTTATATAGAGCGCCTTTGATGGAAATACGAATTTTTAAATATAACAATTTTTATACTTTCTTTTGTTATGCTATATTGTGTTATAATGGTTGATTTTGTAAATGTTAGGATTTCTGGCGCCAATGGTGATGGGATCGAATCTGCCGCTATGCTTCTTGCAAAGGCTATAGGCAAAAACAAATTTCATCTATTCGGATTTAGAAGCTACCAGTCTGTCATACGTGGTGGCAATGTCTGGTTTCAGATATCAATAAGCAACAAAAAACCGCTTTCAATAGGAAATGATGTGGATATACTTGTGGCTCTTGATATAGATGCTATAAAAAATAATATAGGTGCTTTGAATGAAAAAGGCATAATATTATACGATGAAAAAATACCAAATGTTACAGAACAATTAAAGGGAAGTAATTTAACGGCGCTTCCTCTTCCAATGCTCGATGTTGCGGTTAAGGTCGGTGGAACGAGCATCTATAGAAATACGTTTGTGATCGGTATAATAGGGAAGATGCTCGGGTTATCAAAAGAATCTATAGAATCTACAATAACTGAGGTATTTAAAAGAAAACCTGAGGTTGTAAAAACAAATATCGATGTTGCAATGGCCGCATATGATACTATTATAAATTCTGATGTATCACGATTTAAAATTATTGCTACAGGCGAGCGCGGTGATAAATATTTATTATCAGGAAATGACGCAGTTGCACTTGGCGCAGTTGCTGCTGGATGTAAATTTTATGCTGCATACCCAATGACTCCAGCTAGTAGCATAATGGATTGGTTTGCATCACATGAAGATCATGGTATATTATATAAGCAGCCAGAAGACGAGATAACAGCTATAAATATGACAATTGGCGCTGCAAGTGCTGGCGTTCGTGCAATGTGTGGTACAAGCGGCGGAGGATTTTCTCTTATGGTTGAAGCATTAGGCCTTGCAGGAATGCTTGAAGTACCAATCGTTGTTATAGAGTCGCAGCGTGGAGGGCCAAGTACTGGGCTTCCAACAAAAACAGAGCAGGGCGATCTTCTATTTGTATCACATGCATCGCAAGGGGAATTTCCACGTGTTATAATAGCTCCACGAAATGTTGAGGAATGTTTTTATGAAATGGCAAATGCTTTTAATATTGCCGAAAGATATCAATGCCCTGTGATTGTGCTTTTAGATCTATTTCTTTCAGAGCATGTGGAGACTGTCGATATTGATCCATCGCGCATTGTTATAGATAGGGGGTTAATCGTGACGGAGAATAAGGATGGCAAGCGATTTAAACGATATATGATTACAAAAAACGGTATATCACCAAGAGCGCTTCCTGGAACTGGTGGTTTAGCGTTTGTGGCACCAAGTGATGAGCATGACGAATATGGTGATTTAGTAAGTGACACGCGGGCTGGAACTCCAGAAGGTAAATCGATTCGTATTCAGATGCATGAGAAAAGAATGAGAAAGATAGACACAATGTTTGAAGAAAATAACATACCACTCCCTGAGGTTATAAATGAGAACGCAAAAACATTTTTTGTGACTTTCGGATCCTCTACTAATAGCTGCATAGAGGCTATGAATATTCTAAAAGAGGCAGGAGTGGATGTGGGTGTTATATCCTTCTCGTATATGCTACCATTTAACGTTGATAAAATCAAGCAACTGCTCGAAAATAAAAATCTTATAGATGTGGAATGCAATTATACTGCTCAGTTATCAAAATTAATAGCGATGTATACGGGCATATTGATAAAAGATAAGATACTAAGCTATGATGGTGAAGCATTGTCTAGTAGGGATGTTGCCGAACGTGCAAAAGTAATATTAAAAAAAGGCGTTTGATATGTATACACAACAATCATATAAATCTGATGCGAAACCGATATTCTGCCCCGGGTGTGGGGATTATGGTGTGGATGCGGCGATGTTAAAGGCGCTTACTGAACTGCAGTTAAATCCTGATAACACAGTAATTGTTTCTGGAATAGGCTGCTCTTCAAGCATGCCTCATGATTTTAGAACCTATGGTATTCACGGATTGCACGGTAGATCATTGCCAATAGCTGAGGGTTTAAAGCTTGCAAACAGTTCACTTAATGTTATAGTTACTGGGGGTGATGGCGATGGATATGGGATAGGATTGCAGCATTTTATCCATACCGCAAGAAGAAATATAAACCTAACATATATCATTATGGACAATGAAATTTATGGTTTAACAACAGGGCAGGCATCCCCCACAAGTAGCATAGGGCACAAAACAAAATCAACGCCAAATGGCGTAATAGAGCGTCCTATAAATCCTATAACTACTGCAATAACTGCAGGTGCGACATTTGTGGCAAGAGGGTTTTCTGGAGATCCAAACTTTTTAGCTGAGTTAATTAAGGCAGGAATTGAGCATAAAGGTTTTTCTATAATAGATGTGGAAAGTCCATGTGTTACATTCAATAAGGTAAATACGTATGATTGGGCAAGAAAGATTGTATACAAATTGGATAATACGTATAATCCTTGGGATATTAGGGCCGCAATGGATAAAGCTTTAGAATATGAATTAGATTCTAGTAAATTTGCAACAGGAATAATTTATAATGTGAATAGACCAACGTATGAGGAGCAGGATATGGCACTTAAAACGGGCAAAAATGCGCCTCTTACAACACATATGCCTCTAGATCCAAATGAAATGTTAGAGTTATTGT
>JAJZDT010000159.1 GCA_021851535.1 Microcaldota archaeon
TTAGATACAACAAGGTTATCTGAAAAGGAGTATCGTGAGGAGATGCGCAATAAGTATATTGAGACAAGCACAATACTTATAGAAAAATATCTTCCTGGAACAAATGACAATACAAAGCAGCTACTTATATCTTATATAATAAACATGATGTTGGGGCTTGGAGATTTAGAAGTTCCTCTATCCGATCCAAATCTTGAGGAAATTGTGATAAATAGTTCAAAGGATTATATATGGGTATTCCACAGAAAGTACTATTGGTGCAAGACTAATATAAAATTAAGGAGTGAAGAGGAAATTTATGAGAAGGCTGAGCAGATAGGACGGGGTGTAGGAAGGGAAATAAACAATCTTGCACCGCTTATGGACGCTGAATTGATGGATGGCTCCAGAGTAAATGCAACATTATTTCCAATATCTCAGAATGGAAATACTATAACGATCAGAAAATTCACTAAAAATCCTTGGACTATGCCTGCGCTTGTACGTGCAAATAGCATAAGCCCAAATATTGCTGGCCTTATATGGGCATGCATAGAGAATGAGATAAGCCTTTTAATAGCTGGAGGAACTGCCAGCGGAAAGACCAGTTTTCTCAATGCTATGAGTATATTTTTCCCTCCAAATAGAAGAATAATATCTGTTGAGGAGACAAGGGAGCTTACACTGCCTAATTTTTTGCAGTGGGTGCCGATGGTTACACGTTCTCCTAATCCTGAGGGTAAAGGAGAGATAACGCTTCATGATCTTACAATAAATGCATTAAGACAGAGGCCTGATATAATAGTAGTTGGTGAGATAAGGGTACAAAAGGATGCCGAAACTATGTTCGAAGCCATACATACGGGACACTCTGTGTATGGAACTGTGCACGCAGATAACGCTGCTGATGCAATAATAAGAATGTCTAATCCTCCAATAGATATACCAAAAATTGTATTAAATGCTTTGGGTGGAATAATTGTTCAATTTAGGCATAGGGCAAAGGGTATAAGAAGAGTGTTAGAGTTTGCCGAGATACTTAGAACTGGTGATTCTAGTGTTTATTATAGGTGGAATATACGAAATGATACGTTCTCACAAGTCGGAGATATAATAAGGCTCTCAGAAACACTTTCGCTTTATACGGGACTTAATAAAAGAGAGATAGAGGATGATGTCCTCGCAAGAGCATCCGTTTTGCAATGGATGGCAAATAATAATGTAACTACCGTAGATGATTCTGGAAATATTGTGGCTAACTATTATAGAAATAAAAGCAGGGTATTGCAGGCTGTAGCGGATAATGCTCAGTATACTTCGGATCTCTTTAAATAGGTGTTAATTTGACGGATGATAATCAAAATGGTTCAAAAAATCAGTATCAAGATCTTTTGGCTTTAATAATTGATGATGATTCAAATACAAAACAAGAGGAGCACAGAATACAGAATGTTGATATTTCTATAACATTTACAAATACGAGTACGGAAAAGCCTGATTATTATTCTCTGCTTAAGCTTATGGGGTATGATTCAAAACAGGAATCTTCGCGCTATGATAAATATGACAGGCATTTCGTTGAGTATCCAAAAGCTGAAAATATAACTGCTGGCATTCCTGCAATAATCCCAAAGCAGCAAAATATAAAAGCAGTGTCAGACTCTAATGTAATAATTCCCGAGGCAAACAAAACTACACAGAATTCTGAAAAGAAGAAATCTGCAAGGCAGATATATGAACCACATATGTCTAATTATGCAAATACTGTAAAAAATGAGATGCTGCGTCTAACAAAAGATATAAGCATGCCGAAATTTAATAGCATCTCAATTAAGAGTGCCGGAGAGAAGAAGAGTGTTGCAATACCAGCAATTAAAGAGCAGCAGCACGTGGCTGCGCTGCAACAGAAGGTGCCATCATTAACTGATCCTATCATAACACCTAAAATAAATGGTATAACTAATCGTAAAATAGATCAAAAGTATATGGTTCTGCCAAGTTTATCTGTATCTGATCAGATAACAGAGCTCGAAAGAATAATAGAAGGAATAAAAGAAAATATATTTGATTCTGGTCATTTTGAGGTTGTAACAGAGGAAGTAATATCGCTTATAAATGTTGTAAATAATCTAAAAAAAGAGCTTAAAAAGAAAAGAATAAATTTGGGCGAATTTGAAGTTTCGCTCTGGCAGATTAGGGATCAGAGGCTTATCGAAGCAATGAACCTTATATATAATAGATATGTGAGTAAGAATAGTTGATTGCAATGCCATTGTTCAATAAGAAAAAAATTATAGAAGTTGATGGCAAGAAGATAGAGCTGCAAAAAAAGCCACTATTCTTCTCCAAAAGCCAAAAATCATCTTCTTCAATAGTGGCGCCAACTATAGAAACAAAAAATGAACCATTTCTAAAAAATACTATTCAAACACAATCAAATACACAATTGAATGCAGCAATCCAAAATCCGCAACAGGTTGCATCATCGTCCTCAAGTATTAAAACCCCAAATGCTGCTAAAATCAATCCAAAAAAGATGCAAAAGAGAGCTAAGCCTATAGTGGCTAGCGGATATAAGGTGCCAAAGGGCGTGGAGAAATATGTAAATAAAATTGCAGTTAAGCGTGGCGGTCTTGAGGCAGCATTGCGCGATAACGGTATAAAAGAGACTCCACAGCAATTCATAAAAAAGATGATGTTAACCTCAATAATATTTGCCGCTATAATAACAATAGCATTACTTTTGTTGCTCTCAAATTTTGGTCTTCCACTTGCAGCGGTAATACTATTGCCGTTGCTTATAGGTTTTGTTGTATACCAGACATCACTCACTAATTTTATAAACTATCCATTGCACAGGAGCAAAAAAAGCACAAAATTAATTGATAGGGATATACTTTTTGCCGCTCGTGATATGATTATATCATTGCGATCTGGAATGCCTTTATTTAATGCTATAACTTCTGTTAGTTCGGGTTATGGCGAAGCGAGCAAGGAATTCGCAAAGATAGTTCAACGTGTTCAATTAGGGTCTCCATTAATTGAGACAATTGATGAAGTAATGGCAAATACTAAGAGCAATTCATTTAAGCGACTTATGCTGCAGGCCAGCATTAGCATAAAATCAGGAGCGGATATCGTATCAGCATTCCAGAGCACTATAGATGAATTGACATTGGAACGTCAGATAGAATTGCGAAGGTATGGGCAGAAGCTCAATGCTCTGTCTATGTTCTATATGCTTTTTGGAATAATATTCCCAAGTATGGGTATTGCAGTAGTTACAATACTCACAACATTTATATCGATATTCACTGTTACAGATGTTGTATTATATGCAGTTTTAATAGGTATAGTATTTTTGCAGATTGTGTTCATTAACCTTATAAGTTCATCAAGGCCGATATTTGCGGGCTGATAATATATGAAAATAAATTTTGAGAGATTGGTATCAAGAAAGCTTACAATAAGCATATCGAAGATGCTTGAGCTCTCTGGTATTAAAATATCAGTAAATCGCCTTTTATCAATAGCTATTATATTAGGTATAATATTATTCGTCTTTGGTGCAATATACGGCTTTTATGTTCTAAAATTTGGCGCTATTATATCTGTGCTACTAGGAATTGCGCTTTGGGGCGCTCTTATATTTGCACTATTTACTATAATTGAATTCAGAATTGATTCAAGGAAGACTGCAATGGAAAATATACTGCCAGATTATTTCCAATTAGCATCAGCAAATTTAAGGAGCGGTATAGCACTAGATAGGGCATTGCTGCTTGCTGCAAGACCGGAGTTTGGCCTTTTTAGTAAGGATATACAGGAAATGAGCAGAAGGTTATTTAGTGGAGAGACATTAGAGAATTCTCTACGCGCCCTTAGCGATAAATATAATTCATTGCAGCTAAAGCGATCTGTAAGAATGATGATAGAATCTATACGCTACGGAGGTGCAATGGCAGACCTATTCCAACAACTGGCAAAGGATTTGAGGGCGCAACAGCTAACGCAAAAAGAGGTCGCTGGGCAGATGCTTATGTATAGTATATTTATAGCATTTGCGGCGCTTGCTGCAGCTCCTGTGCTATATGGACTTACAACGCAAATGATTACAATAACGGATAATATCTGGAATGGGATACTAGCTCAAAATCCTGGAGGCCTTCCAAGTACTGGAATATCATTTCTTAAGCCAAGCCCGCCAAAAATAACTCCTGGCACATACTATGATTTCTCGCTTGTTGCAATTATGATAATATGCGGTTCTGCAAGCTTTATAATGTCCTCTATGAACTCAGGATCGCTTGTACGCGGTCTTAGAACAATGCCATTATTTATTGTACTTGGCCTTGGTGTGTTTTTTATAGTCTCAATTGTTATACAATCATTATTCTCAGGACTAGGCGCGCTTTAGCTTCGTAGCGAAGCATAGGCAAATAAAAAATTGCAGAATATATCAAATATTACGGAATATCCCACTGCGCTCTATTTTTATATTCCTTTTCAAGTAAAGATATAAAAAGTTGGACTCCATTTAAATTATCGCTATCATACTTTAAAAGTAAATTCTTTATGAATGCTTTATCTACTCTTAAATAATTAATAACGCCCCCTGCAAGTCTTATTTCATGTGCTATTTTTAATTGAACTAATCTTTTTTCAAGTGGATAGCTAAAAAATGAATCTATCTCTTTCATAACATATTTGTAATTATTAAAGATAAAACCAATATTGGGAAATGTACCATTTTTTAAATTATATACAATTTCTCCAGTAATATATAATATAGACATCTGTAAAAATTTATAATCAAATTTAGTTAATTCATAATCTAACTCTATATTTTTAATCTTATAATAAAGATTTAAAAAAATACGGACCAAAGGTCGATCATTTGCCATTTCAAGCAAATCTCTATAACTTTTTCTTAATTCATAAGCACAAATTATGAAATATCTATTATAACTTTTGGCTGGATTATCATAGTATTCAAAGTGATGCGTTAAAAAATTATGTTTATTTAATTTTATTTCCTTACCCTTTATTATAGGGTCTGAAAAAATATCCCCTCTATATATTGCGCTATTTTTTTTATAAAGTCTACGTTGGTAAGAATCAAATAATCGTTTATTTTTTTTATTAAACTCTTTTTTTCTAACAAGAAATGCATTATATTTAGAATTTTTTATAATCAAGCGCATATTTTTTTTAAAAACATCATCAAGTCGTTCATCTGTATCTATATAAAATATCCAACTATATTTACATTTGCTTAATCCATACATTTGGTAAGGTTCTGGATGTCCTAATGCTACTACTGGATATATAAATACTTTTTTTAGATTTAATAAATCCTTTTTTTGTAGCAACAATTTTTTATTTGTAGGAATGCTTGAATCAACAATTACAATTTCATCAGAGATGGGATAAACATTTTTAATCAAATCAATTAAATTTTCTAAATTATCTTTACAAAATATTAATGTTGATACTTTAAATGTGTTCATTATAGTCACATGTACCTTGATGGATTCATTATTCTTTTTGTTCCAACAATTATTTTGCTTGATGCACTTAAAAGGTGAGTTTTGTAACCAATCCTAATAATTTTATCAAATATATAAAATGTATAGGGATCAACGCTTAATTTAAATTCTGTCGCTCGTATGAATGCGTTTAATACTTCTAATATTATTATAAAATGTTTATCTTTATTGTTTAGGCTAATAACTAATTTTTTAGCTTTAAGTAAATGAGTTCTCACACGTTTATTTGATTCCCTATCATCCCGTAATGTATTTTTATATACCTCTGGGATTTTTTTAGTTATCGTAATGGGTTTTATAAGCTTAGAAAAAAATATAGCGATGTCAGTTAATTCATTTATATAATCAACTTCCTTAAGAAATTTAATTTTATTTTTGTTTATACTAGAACCGTTTTTCATAGAATTTAATTTTATTGATACAAATTTGGCAAGCAACTTTGTATCATATTTACAACCAGGACATGGATTGGATCTTGCAGCCTCGTTTAATTCAAGCTTTATATCCATTAAAATATTTATATCTTTATTTAAATAAGTTTTGATCGTCATATAAGTCACTTGTTCAAAAACATTAAAACCTACATTTGTAATATTAACTCTATATTTTAATTTATAATTTTAAATATCATTTAACAATACTAGACACAAATTTTGCTTCAAGTTCTTTCCAATCTCTATATACCCTAGAAAGATTTTCAATTTCTTCATTAGATAATCTATGTACTAACCCAGTGTCTTTAATATACCAGATATCTATAGGTTCTCCAACTCCAAAAGCAAGTGACGTTATAGTATCCCTTAATGTTCTATAAACTATAATTTTACCAGAATTTATATTTGAAGATGATTGCATCAGGCTTTTTAATAGTGCATAACCAAAAGTTTCTCCATTTCCACTACAGTAACAACCCACTGCATCTATGAATTCATCGTGGGTATCTGTTCCCATATGCCACATTCTTAGTTCTTTATTTCTATTTAATCCACATAAAAGTATGTTGACAGTTGGGATTCCGTCGGTTTTATTATTATACTGAACATATGCATCCCTAGCATTTTTTAATATGGGGAATAAATCCTTTTTTACAGATTCTAATATTTTAGTATCAAGACCCGAATTCAGCTTAATCGATTTACTTTTTATTATTTCGATACTTTTTTGTATAAGACCTACAGTTCCACTAGCTACAAAAATAACATTATCCCCAATTTGGAACACTTTTTGAATCTGGTGTCTTACCGCACCACCACCTGTACTAATGCTTGCTTGCCCATCAGATCCAATAACTATCCCATTGTTGCATTTTAAAGCGCACACTACGGTCAACTAATTCACCAAAAAATATAAGCTTAATAATTGATAAAAATTACTCTAATCGTTGCGTATTTTTTGATTCCTCACAACCTATATGGTCACAACCAGAATCACCAGATTCCAATCGCTGTACTATGTTCGATTCCTCACAACCCGCATGACCACAACCAGAGTGACCTGCTTTTAACATTCTTTCAATTCCCATTTCCACACCACAATTAATATAAATAAAAGAATATTTAAATCTTCCGTAGTTTCGTACTTTTAATAAACGTTAATCATACTTAATTCTGAATACGTTATTGAGAACCGTTATACAACTTATTGTAATATCAATTCTTTCATCTCGTTTCTGTTGTATTTTTCATCCAACCATATATTTGTCTATGAAAGATCAGTTTTTAGAAGTCTATTAAGTAGTGACTAATAAAATGATTAACTAATGATTTTACCTCAGGTCATTTATAAACTACAAAGCATAATCCAACACTGAC
>JAJZDT010000156.1 GCA_021851535.1 Microcaldota archaeon
TACATTAATACTTTTTGGATATGCAACTAAAAGAGCACTTACATCCACGTAATTATCAAGTTTACCTTTTATTTCCTCTAATTTTGATTCATCAAACTTTATTTTTTTTATATGAAGTTTCTCTGCTATTTTCTTATCATATATCTCTGTAGTACTTTGTATATATCCAGTAAATTTATTTTTTGAATATAAACGCATCCCATACAATTCAATTTCTGGAATTTCTACTATAGTGCATGCACGCTCCACTTCTTGTTGTTTTGATGGAGCTTCAGAGTCATCTATCACTGTAATATTTGTCATCCCAACCTTAAATCCAACAAAATTGGTTATTTTCGGTATCTGTGATCTTTGCATGTACGAGCGTACTCTAGGCATGCGCTTCTGTGCGCGCCTGTGCGGCCAATATTGACGTGAACCTCTAGTCATATTAAAACACTTCAGAATTCAAACTTCTTTTATAACAGGTATAAGAGAGTTAAGTATTGCTATTATTTTAGTATGCATATTTATATAATTTTACTTTTATTGTTTTTTGTGGAACTTCACCGAGATGGAGTCTTCTATAACCTTTACATCACGCATAATTGAATTAATTGACGCCCTTAACGCAGTTATGTCCTTTGCTCTTACATTGAAAAAAGCAATTAAACTGCTTTCTTTTATTCTTGTAATACTGCGTTGATTCTGATATTTATTTATGATTTGATTATACTTAATGTTTTCTTTTTTTCTAATTTTTATAATTGCTTGATAATTGTACATAATTATTTTATATATCTGTGTTTTATACCGACATGTGTTGTTGATCTAAATGCTCTTCCCTTTTGAGATACGATAGGGAGATAATTTTTATCTGCTATAATGTTAGGGTTGTTTTTTTCCAACATAATTACCTCATAGAATGTTTCCGATCCTGCTTGACCCACAAAATATGAATTTAATACTTCACAATTAATAAATTTGCGTGCGGCTCGCCCCTCTGCTATTGCGCGTGTTGATGTCGCGCGAGAATAGAACTTTCCGCTCTTTGAAGGCTTTCTTCCACCATCAAAGTGTTTTCTTTTTTTCTTTCCACCAACAACTTTAACACGAAGCATTATAACACCTGGTTTTGCTTTATAACCAAGAGATCTTGCCCGTGGTATATTTGTTGGTTTATTTATTTTTGATACAGTAGGCTCTGTGCGCCATTGATATATTCTATCCTTATAAATATTACTTCTTGATTTATAACCTTCACGTATACTTTTTTTCATTTCTTTATAATATCCCATTGTAATCACGTAAAAAAGACATCTTCTTTGCAGTCGCCTATACCTTATTACGGTATAGTATTTGCATACATAATATTAATATGTTTTCTGATTATATGTTAATACTTCCCTTTACCGATTCTACATGCTGCGCAAATCTATTCTCCTTTCCTCTTGTAAGAGATAGAAGCCCAGCAACGATAAGTATTATGATTAAGCCTAGCAGAGCAGCATGCATGCTTGATACAAATGCGCCCGCTGCACTCTGCCCTATCTTTGATGTGCCCACGAAAATCTGAAATGCTAGAGTACGTGGTATAACAAAAGACATTATCAAAAAGATGACTACAAAACTAAGTATGAATCCTACAGAACTCATAAGTCTAAGAAGGCCAAATGCGCTTCCTCTTGACTTAGGATCCGCATTTGACATTGCAGCACTGCTATTTGCTGGGAAGAACATTGAACTACCTATTCCAGACAGTATAGTCCCTATAATCACTGTGTAAAGGGAGGTTTGCAAACCTAATGTGTAGTATACTAGAATACCTATAATCATCATAAGTATGCCTATAGTTGCCAATATACGCGCACCGAACTTGTCTGAATACTTTCCCATAAATGGTGCTAATATTCCACCCACAACATAACCAGGTATTAACAGAAGAGAGGCGTTTAATGGTGATAACCCTCTTACACCTTGTAAATACATGATAACAAGAAATACCGCGCCTATATAACCCATACCCTGCATTAAAGAAGCAAACACAGAGTTTCTAAATATTTTATTTGTTTTTATAGTATGTAAATTTATCACAGGGGATTTCTTTTTTGAATCTGTAATAAAGAAAATTACCAGTAAGGCGATACCTAACGCAAAAATTTCTATATTTGTAAGTGATGTACCTACAGAAGCCACTTCAAGTGCACCGAATGCGGCAATCGCAATACCTGCACCGAAAATTACCATACCAACAAGATCTAAATCTTCCTTATGTTTTATATTATCGCGTATATACTTCATTCCTAAAATAACAGCAATAATTCCTATAGGCACATTAATGAAGAATATGTAGTTATACCCTAAAAAGGTTGTAATAATACCACCAAGTACAATTCCTAAAATTGATCCCACATTCCAACCAAGTCCAGTATAACCGTATGCTTTACCTATGTTGTGCTTTTCAAATAAATCTGCAATGATTGCACCACTATTTGATTGCATCATTGCACCGCCGATGGCTTGAATAATTCTAAAAACTATCAACAAAATATCTGTTGTTGCAATACCACATAGAAATGATGCAATGGTAAATATAGCAAACCCCATATTGAATATTTTGCTTCTCCCGTATATATCACCTATTTTGCCAAATTGTGTTGCGGTTATGGCACTTACAAGAAGATATACGATGATAACCCATATCATAACAGATATGCTTGAATGTAATGCACTAATCATTGCTGGAAATGCTAGTAATACTATAGTCGAATCTATAGATACCATTAATATTCCGATTATTATTATGCCCAATATGATATTCTTATGATCCATGCAAATCAGCTGAAATTTAGTATGATATAATTTACTGCATTTAATAATTATTGCTTATTTTTTTTGTAAATATGTAAATTTTGTGTACTTATTAAACTTCTAGATTTTGTATTTTTTAACAAACGTTAAAAAATCTTTACTGTATGGTATAGGTAGTGTGATATTATGGCAAAGAAGATGATAAAAAAGAGATCTTTTATCAGTTTATGGATAGGTATTATAGGTGGAGCGTTTATAGTTATCTCTGGATTTGCTATTGCGAATTTTGGTGGTAACGTACTACCACTAACAGTGGATATGTTTGGGGTAATAAATAATGCCCCTATTACGCCAAACACTGGTCTTTTTGTACCTATAGGGCTTTTCGGTATGTTATCAGGTATTATCATAATAATAAGCGCAGTTATGCTCAACAAAACAAATAATAGAACATTATCTTCTTTTTGGAGCACGCTTATTATTTTCTTTGCAGCACTTAGTTTGGTTAATGCTGCTGGTGGATTTTTGATTGGTTTCTTTCTTGCGCTCTTTGGAGGCATTATGGGTTTAGGCAGAGAATAAAATAAGTGAGTTATAATGCGCTATTTATATATTTTTATTTTATTTGGGTTATTTTTAGGTATTAATTTTGGGGCGCCCTTAGGCTATTCACACATTAATGTGAGCACTCAGATACCCATTATACCTGTAGGTGGAAATAATACATTAAATTATTCAGTCAACCTCACATCAGGAGTTGGGTTTTTAACCAGTATTAATATATCAAATCAGGGTGCGCTTGCAGCTCAAGGAATTAAAGTTGTAATTAGTAATGTAAGTGGAGAGCCGCCTTTTTTCGGAGTAATGAATATATATGCAAAATCCAATACAACCCCAGGACCGTATATAATAAATCTGAGTGCTAATGGGGGCGATCCGACAATCAATAAAACAGAAATTTATGTAAATATTGTATCGTTTAAGCAGTCAGCAAATACGACAACCATATTGAATAATATACCAACTTTTATTGTTAAGTACAATCAAAGTATAAGGGTTTTTGACGCATCTGGAGCTAGTCTTTCGGTTGGTGGAGTGGTAAAAACAACAATACCCCCAGGCACTGATGTTTTAATAAATGGGTATTTGTATGACACATATAACGTATCATTATATTGGCTTGAGCCTAAATACATTACAGGTCCAAATAATAATGGGTTGCCAGCAGGCGCGTTTGGAATTGCAGTTAACGGACAAATAGACCCTTCGATACTCTTTGTTAATGCCCAGAATAAAACAATGCCTATAGACACAATAGTGTATGGAGCAAGAAATGATACCAGTTGGGGATATATAGGTGGTGGATGGTATGGAAATAATACTTATGTAGGTGGGGGATATTCGACTCAGGATAATTGGAGTATAAAAGGTCAAAACATTGAGAATAATCAGTTTAACAGCCCGATTATACATGTATTGATTCCATACAATAATAAATTTTCTAATATAACAACAGTTACTACAACATCGTCTACAACTACAATACCCAATAGTACTATAACAAACCAAACAATAACTAATATTTTAAATACAACATCCACAATATACGGATCAAATACCACAGTACCACAAAATAGTATCTTAATACCAAATAGCAGTTATAATGTATCAACAGCGCACCAACAATCGTCTGGCGCTTCTGGGACATTTATCATTATTGTAATTATAATTGCGATTGGAGCCATAATCATATTATATCTTAGAATGCGTACCCAGCGTACCTGAATAAATACCGCTTAAAGAACATAAGTATACTCATCATAACTACGCTTAAGACGAGCACGCTGAGTATTGCTTGTACACTTATACTCGGAATAAGTATGCCATAGAAGGATATGATAACTACAAAAATAAGGCTAAACACAGAGGCACTTACCAGAATAAACGAGGGATTTACACCAAGAGTGCGCTCTCTTGAACGCACCAAATAAAGTAATATAGTATCAGTTATACTTATCATAATAAAAGAGAACGTTTGAAATTGGCTCTGATTTGATGTAAGACTTAAGCCGATTGGTATAAAAATTAGAGATATAATGAGCATGAGTATACCTAAAATGATAGATATTTTGAACGTGACTTTCGTATTCCATTTATCTGGTTTTTGTGAGTAGATAGTATTATCAGTAGAAACACTAATGTTTATGATATCGTTTGTAAATATGAGCAATATCAATTCTGATGCTAAAATAGGCATGTATCCCAGCACAAGGAATGCTATAGTTATATAGGTAAGTATCTGTATAACCCTTGTTATCTTTACTATGGCGTATGTTTTCATTTTTTCAAATATCTTCCTGCTTTCTTTTATAGCATCGACAATAACAGATATGCCATTTCGTTCAAGAACAAGTGCTGATACGCTCTTTGCTATATCCGTCGCATTCTCTACAGCAATCCCGACGTCTGCCTGTTTTAGTGCAGGCGCGTCATTTATGCCATCGCCAGTCATACCGACACGATAACCAAGATCCTGTAGCACTTTTACTATAGTATATTTATCTTCAGGGTATATTTCAGCAAAAATGCTTGATTTTTCTATGATAGATTGCATTTGAGTTTTATTTTTGTTTTTAAGCTCCCGCGCATCGACAACAGGCCCTTTAATTCCTATTTCAGATGCAATTTGACCAGCAACTTGGGCATTATCCCCAGTAAGCATTTTTACTTTTACACCTAAGGATACTATCTCTTGGATAAGCATTTTAGATTCCTTTCTAGGAGGATCGTACATTGCAATAATCCCCAGTAACTGATGTATTAAGCCTATTTTTTTAGCAACAACGATTGTGCGAAGATTTGCTTTTGAATATTCTTCTATTTTTGAAACAGCTAGTGCGTGATCATGCTTTGATATTTTATAAGCTGTGCTTATTGCAGATAATGCACCTTTAGATACAGTTATTTTTGTTTTTTTACTTAGTAATAAGGCACTTGACATTTTTGTTGCTGGCTCAAAAGGTGTAAATTTTATAGTGTTAAAACCGTTTGTTGATATTTTCCTTTGACCTAGATACTCTAGGATAGCAGTATCTAATGGATCATTATCTTCTAACCTTGAACAAAGAGCTGCATAAAGTATTACATCCTCCACAGAATTATGGTTTATTGTAAATACTTCTTTTACAGTTAACTTATTCTCCGTTATAGTACCTGTTTTATCGAAACATAAAACATTAAGCGTTGCCGCGCTCTCTATTGCCTCTAATTTTGTAACAAGTATTGAATTTTTAGAAAGTTTTTTAGTTCCCAGCGCCATTGTTGTGGTAAATGCGGCGGGCAGAGAAACAGGAACAGATGCAATAAGGAGTACTAAAATGAATGGAAGAATTTGTATTAAGGTGTAATTAAAAAGACTAATTGCAACAATGCCTATTATAATAGATAATATAACATCAATGAATATAAGATGTTTTGTGATGCTAATAATGAGTGCTTGTAGATGTTCTTTTGGGCTTGCTAAACTCACAAGTTTTGCAGTCTTACCATAGCTTGTTTGATAACCAGTTGCAATGATAACACAAAGCCCTTCGCCTCTTGAAACTTTTGATGTTGAAAAAAGTATATCATCTATGCCTTTTTTAACAGGATAGGATTCACCGGTGAGTGTTGATTGATCACATTCCAACCATTCGGCAGTTATAACCATTGCGTCTGCGGGTAATATATCTCCCATTCTTACGCGTATAATATCCCCGGGTACTATTTCTTTTGCATCTATAAGAGACCAATTAGATGAGCGTAAAACCCGCGCCCGAACATTCAACTTACTCTTGAGTAGTTCTATTGCGTTGTCTGCTTTTGACTCTTCTATATATCCAACAAAGGCATTGAATAGAATAAGAGAGAGTATAATATACGAATCGACATAATGTCCTATTATGAAAGTAATTATAAAAGCGATAAAAAGCATTATAGGTATTGGACCATAAAAACGCCTAATAAATTGAATGAAGGAATTTTTCTTTTTCTCTTCTATAACATTATATCCATATGTTTTAAGACGCATAGATGCCTGCTGTTGTGTAAGCCCCTCTTTGTTAGTCTTAAGATTAAAAAATGCCTGCGCCACATTTGAATACTGTTTTACCTTGTTCCTCATTTACTCATTTATAGAATGTAGAGAATAATTAAAATTGCTTGCGTTCTATTTTTTTGTTTTTATTTGTCATCAATTTTGACCAGGTGGTTGTATGCCGTATCATATAACCGGCATAAAACATCATACTTTTTCGCCTTTTTGTTATAGTATCTATCATTGCCATATCATTACGATTAAGTTTTATATCGCTAGCACCTAAATTTTCTTTAACATGTGCAATACTAGAGGCTTTTGGTATAGCAAGTGCTTTCTTTGCTATAAGCCATGCAAGCATTATCTGGATTGGGGTAGCATTGTTTTTTAATCCTATATTAGTAAAAATTTTGCGCTCTCTTGAATATTTTTT
>JAJZDT010000064.1 GCA_021851535.1 Microcaldota archaeon
ATGCTGCTTTCTTTATTCATTAAATGTAACCCACCGCATGCTTCAGCATCTATTAATGTACCATTTAAATCCATTAATTCAACTATCCTTAAAAGGCTTCCAGGCACACCATGTCCCTGATATATTGAAAAGCCAAATTTGCTCTCGGCAACTCCGCGCTCCATCTCGCTTACCTTCACCTTTATGCCATTAAATATGAACTTATTCGCCATTGCCTCTATCTTTGATATATCGCTATCAGACAAACGCTCATGATGGGCTATATCTATATGCGCTTTATTTGGCCCTTTATGCGCACCCTCCTGCCATGCATGCTTGCCGAGTATCTTGCGGCATGAAGCGCTTATTAAATGCGTAGCTGTATGATGAACCATAAGACGCAGCCTTCTATCTATATCCACCTCACAATTTACAATATTATTAACCAAAAAGTTAGGCTTGTCTTCTAGCGTATGGACTATGACACCATTTGAACTTTGAACATCTACCACATTTATACCATTTATCATTCCAAAATCCGCTTCTTGCCCACCACTCTCAGCATAGAACGGAGTCTTGTCAAGCACAACCTCATTGCCTTCAATCTTTATTGCTCTTGCCTGTGCTTTTGATGTAAATGAATAGAAAAGCTTTTCAGTTTTAGGTAGTGTAGAAGTGTCAATATAGGATTTTGAAACCTTTGTTTTTTTCCCTTCAGCGAAATTACTTTTTATTATGCTTGAATAGAAATTCTCTGGTATTTCCACATTAATGCCCTTTGACTTTGCAACTATAGCTATATGCTCAGGAGTTATACCATTGCTTTCGTAGAGCAACTTTAACTTATCAGTAGTTATGCTCTCTTTTTTTGCGAGCATAGTATCTACAATCTTTCCTGCAGCGCTCTTTGTTGCATCATAACGTTTGCGCTCAACCTCCATTATATTAGGCATCTCAGTCACACCATCAGAAAGCTCATCATATAAACCTTTGAGCTCGCTTGCGTGAAGTTCCATTAATTTTATTATATCAAGATTGATATTATATTCATCAACCAAATCAAACATCCTTCTAAGTATTATCCTAAGATTGTACCCTCCACCAACGTTACTAGGAAGCGCACCGTCAGTAACCCCAAATAATAGGCTTCTTGAATGATCCGCTATTGCATATGCGGCCTGCATGGGTTTTATAACATTATAATAATCATCTTTTGTTATTTTGGCACGCTTTATTATATAATCATCAAATTTCTCTAAGGTTTGAGCATCCCCCACATTCACAAATCCCGAGATATCAGCAACCTTTCTGTATATTTTTCTATCAAACGTTATGCCAGAGCTCTTTGCTATATACTTTAACTGCTTACTAAATGAAGCATCATAAATCGTATCTGCGCCAGTATAAAACCATAAAAGACGCTCAAATCCCCAGCCCACATCCACAACCATTCCGTCTAGCTCCTTTATCTTATTATTTACATATTCATATTGGGTAAAAACACTATTTGACAATTCTATTCCGCCAGAGAAGCTCTCAAGGCATGGACCAAATTCAGAAAAATCACCCATTGCCCAAACATCCTCTATATACGTTAGACTCTCGCGTTTAACGCCAAGAACTTGTGTCATAAATTTATAATTAAGATCTATCGTCTTATCGCGCCAGTACCCTTCCTTTGGGTAATTAAACGCATGTTGACCCGTCATCATAAATGAGGTTAAATGTCTTCCAGTTATACCAACATTTGGCACGTCATTAAATCGCATGCACATCTGCGGCACTATTAGAGGATTTGCGCCATATTCAAAACTCATCAGTCCATTCTCTATGCGCTGAAAATCCTGTATGCTTGCTATGGTAAAATACAGATCCTGGCGCCATCTGCTAACTACAGGATATCTATCTATAATTGCATGATTATTCTTCTTGAAAAAATCAGCAAACTTATTCCAAAACTCAACATATGAAATATCCTTTGGCACATCCTTTATAAATGTATAAGGCTCATGCTCCGGATCGCCGCATAATTCTCTACCATTATCAAGAGTCCAGAAATTCTTTTTGCACTCTCTGCACTGCTTTCTTATAAAACCCTCATTTGAAAATAATTCCGTCTGATAGTAATCCTTGTATTTGCTGCTAAAATCGCGCCTGAGCTCATCCTTATCCAACGTACCCATTAAATCACTATGTTTTTATATTGTCAGAAGTATACCAAACCTTGCATTTATTTCCAAAGAAGCTGCAGAATTTGCATTTCCATTGTTCATTCTCTGGAACTGTAAGAGCCTCGCGCAGTCCATTCCAATACTTCAATGAATAGGACATTAGCTCATCATATTCCTTATCTGTATAATTTAACTTATACATTTTTATTAGTTTCTCAGTGAACTGATTGCTATATCTAATGTACATAGTATTACTTATTTCAGGAAGGCTCTTTATGATATTAAAGAAGTTTTTTAATATACCATCTATTCCACGGATATTGCTTGGTATATTTAGCATAGAAATCTGCTGCTCAAATTCCCTTGTTAATGATAGATTCTTTATCCAATAGTCATCGCGAAACATATCTATAGTATATTTTTCGCTCTTTAAATCTTCAAGCATCTTTTTATATAATATTACCTGTACCCGATGTGTTAGCAGCTGCGCTGCATATGGAGGTTCATCCTTAGTCTTTGTCTTATTTTCGAGTATTATTATTGCATTATCTTTCATATGCAATTGGTCTATTTTACCGCGTAGGCTTATACCACCTATGCGCCCGAATATATTGACCTCGCGCGTCTTCTTACTCTTTAATAACTCGGATATCCCAATATAATTTGTATAGAGCGTTTTATATACAAAATCAGCATAACTCTTGGGCTCAAGATCAACTTGTATGTTTATCTTGTTCTCAAGCAGCTCATGTATCTTCTTTCCCACCTTTTCAGCTTTTGTCTGGGAGCTCCCATAGATATATTCAAGCTCCATCTTTTTTTCGCACCAATACTGTGCGGATATGTCCGTAACGCTAATGCTCTTCTTTCCGAGCTTTCTCATTACGCCATTCATAATTCATCAGCCCGCCAACCAATCGTCATTGCCCAAATGGGCTCAGCGATTACCTCAGTCATCATCAGAATTAGTTTATGCACATAAATTAATAATATGTGCTATCAACAAAACTGTAATAATATTATAGAATTATAACGCATAAAATTGACTAAATCAATTACATGCCAAATTAATTACGCACTTGTAGTCACTAAAATTTCTTAAATATTTATATAATTTCCATAGACAAAAAGACATCAGTAAAATAAATACCGGATTATATTGTTCTGTAATAAAACAGAAATATTTATATATTGTTCTGTATAAAAACAATTATGGAGTTTAAAGAAATTTTTGAAGAATGGGATGTCTACGCTAGAAAAAAACAACTACTCGATAGAGACTTCAATAAATTAAGTGTAATAAACAATGCAAACAAAAAAATTATAGCAATAACTGGTATAAGGCGCTGTGGTAAATCAAGTTTACTTATGCTATTTGAACGCGAACTGATTGCAGGAAAGGAGAAAGTCGCATACATAAATATGGAGGATAGCAGAATAAGCGGGAAGGAAGGAATTCTTGATGAAGTGTTGAAATGGTTTGGGGACGATGGTTTTCTTCTTCTTGATGAGATAACTGCAATTAGAGGCTGGGAGGGTTGGCTTGCAAGAGTACATGAACAACTAAAAGGAAAGCTCAAACTTATAGTAACATCCTCTCGTACAAGCATGATACACCCAAGCAAACCTCTTCGTGGACGCATTCTGCACTTTGAACTCTTTCCACTATCATTCAAAGAGTATCTATCATTTAAAAATATAGTTATAGATGGTACTATAGTAAATCAAGGAAAACTGGAAAACACACTAAATGAATACATAAGATATGGTGGATTCCCAGAAGTAGCTCTTGCAAACGAGGAGATCGACAAAATACGTTATCTGGAATCATATTTCAAAGATATAATAGGACTTGATATAGCGGAGGTAACTGGAGATAATATAAATGTTGTAGAAATGTTTGCAAGATATGCTATTGAAAGCAGCTATTTCTCTGCATCAAAATGCCTAAATTTCTTCAAAACACTTGGATATAAAATTGGAAAAGAAAAACTTCTTAAGCTTGAGAGTTATTCTTCTGCAAGTTATCTCTTTTTCTTTGTTAAAATTTTCGCATACAACATAAAAAACAAATCGCAGTATCCTAGAAAAGTGTATAATGGTGATACTGGTTTTTATTATAGCAGTACTGGTAAAAAAGACCTTGGAATTCAGTTCGAAAACCTTATATTCATAGAATTGAGGAGAAGGCAGAAATTAAATGAGGAGATATGTTATTGGAAGAACAAAGATGGAACAGAGGTTGATTTTGTGATAAAAACTGGTAGTTCCATTACAAAAATAATCCAAGCATCATATGACGTGCAACAAGATGATGTAAAGAAAAGAGAGATAAAAGGTGCACTAGCATCATCAAATGAATTTCACATTAAAACTGCATTAATAATAACAAAAGACCTCAACGCCATTGAGCATGTAGATGGCATAGAGATTCAGTTCATTCCGATAATAAAATGGCTCTTATCAAGTTGACAATACGTATATTATAGTTCTAATAATTAGATATTACAAAAATACATAAAGGATGCTTATTTATCCGCTTATTTTCATATGTTATTTTTATTTCTAAGCGCTATAGTCTCTTTTTTTATTTTAAGCACTTCCATTAACTCGTTTGAGCTAAGCAGCGGAACGCGCGTGCGATCATTATCATCTATACCTATTCGTGGGCAGGCAGTATTTACAAGTGCGTCAAATTCCATCATGTTGTCTATCGAATTAAAGTCAAATGTATTTGCGACCAAGATACCAGCCTCGCAACCAGACTCTTCTATTCTTTTTTTCATGATATTCGCAAGCTGCATGTTATGCTGTCCATTCTTTGTACTAACTAATATGCCGAACTTTTTAGCATTAATAGAGGATAATATCTTTCCTCTGCTTATCTTTCTATACTTCTCACGATAGCTATCTATAAAGCCAACATATCCTTGAAATGGTTCTATAATTAAGAAGGGTTTTTTTGTATTGAGCAGAGCGCCCAATGGATGAAACATCCCGCCGCCGAAGTATACATGCGCATCTACCTCTCTATCTATATTAGCACTGCTGCCTATATCACAACCTAAGATCTGTCCTTTTTGCTTTGCAAACCCATATGGTTTTCCTATTATGACATTCTTGCCATTTTTTTCATAAAACAACTTAATAGCATCAAGCTGATGTATGTGCTGTATTGTTGTCACAATACCTATATTTTTATATGGCTCAAGAAGCTTTAGCGATTCGCTTAATATATCTAAATTTGCATCTATTGTATAATGTACGTATTCAACATTAAAATCAACATGATGAAATTCTGCATGGCCAAAATGCACAAGCTTATCAGCCTTTATATTTTTTGCTTCGTCTAATGCCAAATCACATGCACCAAATGTTGGGGATGCTGATATAAAAACCTCATTTCCTAAAAGCTCAAGCTCCTTCGCATATTTCATGGCCTTATCCTTTAGACCTTCTGGAAATTGCAGTAGTATGCGCATTATTATCAACAAAGATTTAGCATTAGATAATATTTAACATTATCCATTATAATGCCATAAAATATAGAGATAAATAATCAGTTTGTAATACTTTTCTCTGATATCTTTATTTTATAGAGGCTAGATAATTTTGTACCTGCCCTTCTGTATGCTTCTTTGACAAATGCTATATTCTTCTTATCAGTCTTTACCATAAATATTGGCTGATTGGCATTTACACGGGCAGCTACTGATACAGGAGAACCAAAAGCCATACTCATACCCTGCGATATTCTATCAGCTCCGGCACCTGTAGCCATCTTATGCTCCCTTATGACATTATGCGGGAATACAAGAACCCTAAAATAATATGCACCAGGTATATTATTCTCAAGATATCTGTTTGTTATCTGCCTTGCAGACTCCAACGCGTTTGATCTTAATTGTATTCTCTCCGTTGTATTCAATGTCATTGTTGTATCAAACATGTTAGAATCCTTCCCCATATTAAATACAATTATGCTCCTTCTTGGCATAGCTCTTACATAATTCTTTCTTGGTCTCTTTAGTGAGAACCTAGCCCACGCCTGTGAGTTTGGGGTTCTACACGTCCTTGCAGGTCTTAATCGTGCCATTTAAAACACCATAATAATTTTACATTACTCAAAAACTAGCATAGCTAATATATAGAGTACAGCTATATATGTAGGAAAAAATATAAATATATGTAACATCCCTACTATAATGTTATTAATACGTAGGCGCGTTGCATGCATAAATTTAAATCAGAAATAAGCATTAAAAAAAGCATAGAGATATCCGCAATTGCGGCGTCATTTGCGGTTTTAGGATACTTTTGCGCTCAACGAACTCTTGATTTTACTAAAAATTTTAACACAGTAAACAATGAGCATGCAATGCTCATAAGAAAAATAGATAGGCGTATTGAGCGCGAATCAAATAAACAGCTCATTTTAAT
>JAJZDT010000008.1 GCA_021851535.1 Microcaldota archaeon
TGCCATATCTATATTGCTTGAAACCAGCTTTGTTTTTGCAGAACCCTATACAATATTTTCATTATCCACAATTGCAGGTTTTTTGATACTTCTGCTTTCTGCATACAATATAATTATTATTATGCGTCAGAGAGGGCGCAGTTTTAAAAATATTCGAATAGACCCCTCCAAACCATATAGCAATATGTTAAAATTATCCGATGAACTTATCTCGAAGATGAATGGAAATATAAAAATACTAGACATGCATTTTGATTCTATAGGACTTAAAAACCTTGCAATACTTTTAGATTTGTCTAAGCGCAATTACACTGCAATATATGTGCTTACTGGACATGAGCGCATGAGTAGTAGATTTGCAAGGGAATGTATGGAGTTTAGACATGAGATGCAAAACAAGAACATTTATTTTGAACTGCGCATAATGGATGTACAAGATACCTCAATGCAGCATGAGCGTTTAATGTTTGATAATACAAACGCATATAAAATTCCTCCGTTTAATATAATAAACAAAAAAAGTGAACATATCGTAAAGATGAGCCATATAGATGCAAATAGAAGTTTTGATAAACTCTGGGCGCAGGCACGCAAAATAGAAAACCAATAATTCAAAAAATGAGGTGCTTAATATAACTATAATAAAATTATTTTATATCCTATTTAGTTTACTTTTGTTTTGTTCATTTGCGCTTGCGCAAAGTCCTAATGTATATTTGTCCATGCCCAATAATCCCGTATACAATGGGACTAATGGTACGTTTATTTTCGGCTCGCAAGCAGGTCCTGGAACTGCGCATATATCTATAAATGGGGTTGCGGTAAATACCACAAACATAGGTTATCCTTATGGTGCTATCGGGCTCTCATCAGAAGAAACCTATTATATGGAAGTAATGAATGGAAATATTTATGCTACAGCTTATCCTGGAGACGTAGTGCCTATACATATAGTGAATACAACAAGTTTCAATGCTCCCTATTCTGTACCATCTCTTCCCCCATATACATTTACTCCTTATATCACATATTCCTCAAATCATTCATTAGAATACTATCTAAATGAATCATCAGCATCCGTTCAGGTTATCTCCACATCAAATAATGCAGTGATTCGCACAATAACTGGATTTCAAAAACCCAGCGCAATAGGCGCTGTTCCGAATACTAACATTCTCTATGTGCTCGCAGACAATAACAATACGATTAATGTATTAAATTACACTGCAAGCAATATTATAAGAGTTATTTCTGTAGGCTCAAGCCCGTCTGCCATGGCATTCTCTCAGAACGGCACGTTCGCATATGTCGT
Source organism: Microcaldota archaeon (assembly GCA_021851535.1). The sequence goes on from JAJZDT010000008.1 coordinate 1,313, forward strand.
AAACTCTGGAGGGGATAGTGTATCCGTTCTAAATACTCAAACAAATACTCTTTTATCTAACATTAATTTAAATGTGCAATGTCTTGGAAATGATGTATACGCTAATAGCTCGAAAATACTCTATGTAGATGCCACGTGTTCACCGAACGGTGAAATTATCGCTATAAACACAACGTCCAATCATGTCATAGGCAGTATAAAGTTAACTGGATTCATGCCAAGCGCTCTTGCAATGTCAAAATCAGGAAATATTCTATACGCATCCTATGTGGATGTAGGCATTAATTATAGCGCATTTCCTCTATCTCATCTTTTAGAGTTTAATACATCTAGGGGATTTGTGAGCGCTCCTGTTGCCGCTGGCTCTTATGCAATTACAGTTAACTCTCAAAGTACATCAACCTTTTTATCAAATACCACGACAAAAACATATACTATTTCTAAAGCATCTCCAATGCTCTTTTTGAATACCTCAAAGAGTTTCCCATATAACGGTACTACTCCTGGCAATATTTATTATGGCATATTTACGTCCACAAATAATAATCCGCTTAGTGCAAAACTTTATGTAAATTATGCAAATACTGCAAATACTCAATCCCCCTATATTTCTAGTTCAACAAACGAAATTTCTGTCATTACAGACAATACCTCTTTTTATGTATCGCTCCCACTTATTGCAGCCGTGGATAATAAATATGTAGATTTTACAACAAATTGGCAGACATTATCGAATCTGAATACACAAACAAATACAATAACTACAACAAATACTCTGCCAATAACAAGCCAGATCACAATAGCAGGCTCCCCAACGCAAGATAACGTATACATTCTAAATGATCCATCTAATGGTAATATGAGTATGGTATCATATAACTGGACAAGCGGTTCTAACGATACATTATATTTTCCGTCAGCATATCCACCAACTCCCCCTCCACAAATAAGTATATTGCCGAATGGAAAGTTTGCTTTTGTTACAAATCCACAACAAAATCAGATTTATAAAGTGAATTTAGGTAATTATTCTACTAATACCTTAAAACTTATTACACAATTTCCTCCAACTGGGCAACCAAATAGTAGCTACATTATTAATCCACAGCCAAGTTATCTATCCTCAACTCCAAATAGCAGTACGATATATGTCTCGGATACTGGAGTACAAAACAATTCAATTTCTATTATAAATGTTTCAAGATTCAGCCTCATAACCTCCATACCTATCGGCAATAATATAATACCTGGCAGTATACTCATACCAAATTCTCATTTTGGTTATGTCGTTTTTTACTCTAATACGAATAACACTTCCGGGATAAAAGAGATAAACCTTACAACTAACCGTATAATAAAAACAATATTTATAAACAGAAGTATCGTCAATATGCAAATACCAAGCCCTGGGAGTATTGCATATATAGAATATATAAACATAACACAAAATAACTTAGGCATATCGAAAGCAAAATATGGGATATACGCATTGTCCTTATTAACCGGAGAAATCTTAGGTGGTTATAATACATATCCAGAAATGGAGCAAAGCGCATATCTACCATTTAAGAATAGCCTCTATTATGCCACAAACAATCCATATCTTAATGCTCTAGCATCAATCTATAATACCTATAATACTAGCGTAAACGCCGGCTCTTATACTGTAACATTAAATACCACAGGAAATGCAAATTATACAAGCAATTCAATAACCATGTCATTTAGCATAACAACAAATGGTCTTACATCCCAAATAATAGAACCCTCCTCTATAAATATAGATAACGGTCAGAGCCTTACATTGCGTACAACAACAGCCGGCGGAATATCTCCTTACACTTATCAATGGTATGCGGGCTCATCTTCTAGCTGCTCGTCGAATTCTGCAATAGGCAATGCTATTTCATCATCGTATACATTCTTAGCTACATCATCAACATATTATTGTGTTCTTACTTCTGATGCATCAATACCAAGCAATCAAGTATATACTCAAAGTGTGCATGTAGTTGTAAACCCTAGCATTACTACCGCAACAATCTCACCAACAACACCTATATTAGATCAGGGTCAATCAGTACTTCTTAGCGCAAATCCAAATGGGGGCACAGCGCCATATACATACCAATGGTACTACAGTTCAAGTTCAACATGTAATACTAAAACAGCAATAATCTTAGCAAATACACAAAACTATAGTGCATCTCCTACGTCTACAGAATATTTTTGTTATGTAGTAAATGATAGTTCCTATATACCAGACTCCGTTCTTGTGGCATCATCAAAAGTAACTGTGAATACTGATCTTAGTGCTGGAGCAGTTACTCCAAATAGTTATATTATGGATCAGGGCCAATTAGTACTTCTTAGCGCAAATCCTACTGGAGGCACAGCACCTTACACTTATCAATGGTATGCGGGCTCATCTTCTAGCTGCCTATCAGATGTTGCAATCAGTGGTGCTACTGCTTCTACATATACAGCCTCACCCTCGTCATCTACCTATTATTGTTATAAAGTTACCGATAGCGCAACAACACCACAGAGCGTTTATTCAAATACAATGCACATACAAATAAATCCAGACTTATCCGTTCAATCATCCACTTTATCATCATCAAGTGTTGATATAAATCAACCTATAACATTATCAATTGATATTGCAGGTGGAACATCGCCATATAATTATACTTATTATGTATACAATAATTCAAACAAACATTTAGCATACAAACAAACATACATTACCTCGTCGACTACAAATTCCTTTACTTTCACAACCGGAAATGAGGCTGAATATGTAACAAATGCAACAATAAAAGATAGTGCGCCTACAATTCAATCTGTACTATCTAGTACGGACCTTTTCGCTGTATTTGCAAATGGAGCTTTATCTATAAATAATCTATTAGCAACAAATACATTACTTGATTTAGGACAAACATCAATTTTAAGTGGGAGCGCAACCGGTGGAATCGGTACCTATGGATATTCATGGTTTGAGCAAATACCTGGTTCAACAAGTTTATCTAAAATTTCAGCTGCCAACCAAAATGTTTATACCTTTAATAGCGCAAGTGTTTCAACTGGCGATTATAAATTCATGTTTCAAGTAAACGATTCTGGACAAACTACCAATAATATCGCAAATTCTATACTCCTAGATATAAATGTGTCTCCAACGTTTAATATTGTTGCATCCTCTGTAAATACAACAAGGCAGCAAGTTGGTTCAGCGGTACTTTTATCTGCAGGAATTTCTGGCGGAACTCCTCCATACACCTATACTTATAATATATATAATTCAACAACAAATGCACACATATATTCAAAATCCTATACCACATCATCGACATCAAATACCTTTGAATATTTTGGAACTGTAGGCAATTTTTATTCGATAATAAATGTGCAGGACTCTGCAACAACACCATTAGTAAAAAGCACTTCAAATATGGTATTTGACATATTCCCGGCGCTTATAGCGCCTTCTATAAGCGCGACAAATACTATACTTGACGTAGGCCAGGTAAGTTATCTATCTACTTCAGGAGCATCAGGCGGAACGGGAAATTTTGTTTATACTTGGTATGCTGATGATCCTGGCGTTAGTGGATTTTCACCAATAATACTTAACGGTACTAGATATATAGGGAGAGCAACTACTTTTAATACAATAAACAAAATGTCCAGCGACGTTAATTATATTTTAAAAGTAGAAGGTACTGACACTGGTCTTACAGCGAGCAATACTATAAATTCTAGTGCTATCTATCTAACCTTAAATCCGGATCTGGGCAAATTAAATTTATCAGAAAATACGAATTCGATTTCTGCTGGAGGCAATATACAATTAACTGCGAATATATCTGGAGGCTCAAAGCCATATACCTATAATTATAAGATATATAACAGCACTTCAAACGTTCTTATATCCTCTCAGAATTATACAAGCACTGCTGATTATTATGCGGCATCTATACAGGTAAATACTCAAGGACCCGCATATGCTATTGCATCAATTCATGACTCCGCAACAACTCCGTTATCTAATGTATCCTCTTTAGTGTACTTTAATGTGACTAAGGCAGTAAGAGTAAATACTGGCGGCGGAGGAGGAGGAGGCGGAGGCGGTGGCGGGGGTGGTGGCGGCGGAGCGCCAGCAAGAAAAGTACAGCCAAATATAAATATCGGCCAATTTAGGAATAAAAATGCATTTATACTTTATAATGCGAGCAATAAAAGTACTGTTTTTATATCTAGTTATAACACTACAAATCCATACAATATCATAGAACTTACAATAAATAGGACACTTGTAAATTATTCAGGAAGTCTCACACTCGGATTTACCTATCTTAATTATTCAATGAAAGAGAAGATAGGCACGTATAATATCACTGCAATTTCGGTAGCAGGAAATAAAGAAAATGTATTACTTACCATAACAAATAACAGTACTTTGGTTGCAGATGCAATACAAAATTTATCAAAACCAACTGCTCCGGAAAAAATCAATTCAACAACAAGCAATACAATAAAAATTAATCAAACAAATACTTCAAATATTATAATAAGCAACGCAATTGCCACAGGTGCACTACGCATCGCAACAAAAATGTTTAACTTTTCAACCACAAAAAGTTTTTCCTTTTCTTATAACGGTATAAATGTTACTATTACAGCAACTAAAATCTACAATAATCCTATAAATATAACGTTATACAATGATACGAGTGTTATAAATACATCTCCCCATGGTTATGTCAAAAGATTACTCATAAATGCTTCAATAAACATTCAAAATGCTATTCAAACAATTCCCCTAAAATCTATTATAATAAATCAGACCACCTTCTGCGCACTAAACGAGGTACCATTTAATTATAAAAATGGAAATTGGATAAAGGATAACTATTCTACAAGTGCGCACGGAGGCAACTGTGATATCTCGTTTGAATATAATGGGATTGTATCAGGGCTTTTTGCTCCTGAATCCCAAGTAACCACAATTTCTACAACCACAACTATACCACAATCTCAACAGAAAACAAAAACAACTTATTCTACAACGATTTCACAACAAATACAAAATGCGCAAAACACTCAAACAATAAATTATATTTATGATGTTCTAATAGCAATAACCTCAATTATAATAGTGTATCTTATATATCACATACTGCAAGCGAGATCTATTAAATAAAAATCAAATAAATATAAACAAAAGAAACTCAATTTTTTATCTGAATTTTTTGTGTCTTCTCTCCT
>JAJZDT010000129.1 GCA_021851535.1 Microcaldota archaeon
CGTGATGCGCCATCTGTATATATAGTTATCATAGCCACGTATTCATTTCAGACTACTACTTATTAATATTATTCTTTGGATATCTATATGGTGGTATAGTGCATTTTTATGATATTGACAAGGGTGCAGAGCTCGTAAAAGCGGCGCGTAGCAGCATAGAGTTGTATGTAAAGAGCCCACGTTTCTATAAAGGCATGGTATCATCAAATCTACTTCATTTTAAAGATAAATATGGTATATTTGTAACGCTTGAGCATTATCCAACAAGGACGTTGCGTGGTTGCATAGGCTTTTTATACGGAAGCTCATATGTCTATCATACGCTAGTCGATGCGGCTATCGCAGCTGCATTTGAGGATCCTAGATTTGTCCCAATTTCACATTATGAACTTGATGAGATGTTAATAGAGGTGAATGTGCTTTCTGAAATGAAAGATCTCGGCAAGAGCGCAGCATCTAGAAAGAAAAATCTAACACTCGGACGGGATGGTATAAGTATAGAATATGGTATTTATAGAGGTCTACTGCTACCGGGCGTTGCAGTGGAAGAAAATCTTACGAAGGAGGAATTTTTAAATGCATTATGTGACAAAGCAGGACTGCCTAGCAGGTATTGGATGCAACCTAATGTTAAGATGTATAGATTTGAGACACAGATATTTAGAGAGGAGAAACCCAATGGGAATATCATTGATGTGAATTTAAAGCGTATGATAAAAGCATAAACTATTTTTATGGCAAATGTGAATGCCATTGAGTATTATAATAAATATCTATCTGCTGTTATAATATAGAAATTGCATGGGCCCGTAGCTTAGCCTGGTTGGAGCGCCCGACTGATATATAGCTTTGATCTATTTTAATTCTAAGCGGATATCGGGAGGTCGAGAGTTCAAATCTCTCCAGGCCCATTTAATGATAATAATTTATAAACACATTTTGGGGCAATTGATAAATAGTTTAGTTGAAATATATCATATTTAATGGTGTAGAAATGACAAATGCAATAGTAATGTCGCTAGATAAGAATCATCTATTAGCATCGCCTACCGGCGCGGTAGATTTGCAGAGCTTAAAGGGCATAAAAGTAAAATACCTAGATTCTTCAGATAGGGAATGGTTTGGTATAGTAGAGGACATAGAGGAGGATTATCTTGTCATAAAATTCGATAAATTTCCAGGCGGTCTTGGCCAGGGACAGATTATTGAGATACTTGATGGTTCTGATTAATAGGTGCAAGCACTCGTCTATTTAAACTTTCTTTTAGTATAGAACAGATAGTGCTGGTAATATTATGTTTAATGGGCAGTATTTTAGCGTGATAATGCCGATATATAATGAGGAGCATACAGTCGGCAAGATGATAAAGCGCGTTTTGGCACAAAAAACTGTAGATATGCTTATTTTAGTATATGAACCATCTACTGATAACACCTTAACTGAGATAAAAAAAGCAATAGCGGGACGTAAAAATGCAGTATTATTAATTAATAAAGAGCGCATGGGAAAAGGATATTCGGTTAGGCGAGGAATAGATTATGTCAAAAAAGGCATAATAATAATACAGGATGCCGATGAGGAATATTCTCCAGAAGATTATGATATATTGTTAGCAAAATTCGACAAAAAAACCCCAGTATTTGGAATGCGCAAATTCATATCAGGCCATAGATATGTCCTTGGAAGCTATGCAAATAATCTACACACATTTCTATTTAATCTACTTTTTAGACAGAATGTTAAGGACATTAATGTATGCTATAAACTATTTACAAAGGATATGATAAAAGATCATAAATTTGTAGAAAATGGCTGGAAATTTGACATGGAGCTTGCAATACTGCTCGCGAAAAATAATTATAAAATAAAAAATGCTCCTATCCATTATAAAGGACGTACATTTGATCAGGGCAAAAAAATAGGCGCCAGTGCGGCTGTAGGGTTTATATTTTATATAATCGGTGCATGGCTATTATTTGTAATCAAAAAAAAGCAATAAAGGTCTTTTGATGGATGGAACTTCAGGCAGTAATTCATACAAATTAATAGATGAGTTATTTAAAAAAAGTAATGAACTCATGATAATATCTCCATTTATAAGTAAAAATTACGCATATACCTTACTACATTATTCACAGTCTAAAAAGATACGTATAATACTCTCAAATAGTAAATCAAATATTGCAGCTCTTGAAATTTTAAATACTAAAAAAAGCAGTTATGGAGGTATAAAATTATTTTTATTTATACTTATTCTTTTATCTGTAAGTATAATATTAAACTTTAATGTAATCTCTTTTTTTCTATTAATCATTCTTATAATGCTTTTAGTCTATATAATAAACAAGAGAATCTCAAATAAAAACAATTTAAGTATAAAAGTACCAAAGGGAAAATTTGTACATGAAAAATTATATATTGGTAATAACTACGCTATTGCCGGTAGCGCAAACCTTACCTATTCTGGCATGCACAAAAACATAGAGTATATGAAAATAATTAGTGATCAAAATGAGCTTAAAGGGCTCAAAGAACATTTTAATAGTTTATGGTATATGTTTAATTAATTATCAACTTATAACTTAAACATCACATAGTATTTAAATAGGTAAGAATTCATAAACTTATGAAGGTGGGATGACGAAAAAACATCATAAAAAGGGCGCACATGGGCAGTCTTCTGTAGAATATTTAACACTCTATGGTCTTGCTATAGTACTTGTAATATTTATAGTTGGCGCACTATATACAACCGGAGTAATATCCTTTGGCAATAGGCCTCAGATATGCGATTTTAATATCGGAATAAATTGTGAATATTTTAATACTGGATTCTATGTAACTAACAATACGTATGCGACCGTTCTTTTGCTTTCAAATACGCAGCCATACACCATATCAAATCCAAAGATCGTAATAAATTATGATGGTATAAATACCAGTACATACGTATGTGACAGCGGTTTAATACCCCCAGGGAGCTCATTTTTATGCCAGGTTAAAATGCCTGCACAATTAGAATCAGCATATACTCACCAATACTTATATTTAACAGTGGGCGATTGTTCTTTATTAGTATCATATATAAAAAATAATAGCTGTCAAAATCCGCCACCAACTACGTATGTTGGAAATTTATATAGTCAGATAAACCAGCTTCCTAAAATCTCACTTTTTGTAGTTTTAAAAGTTGATAATAATACAGTGCCAGCAAATAATACTGTGGATAATATAACTGCAATAGTTTATGCATTCAATAAACCAATAGGTAAAGCACCAGTTAATTTCTCAATAAACAATACAAATGCAAATCTTCATACGATTGCTGCGGTTACGTATGATAATGGTTCCGCATTCAACTATATTTATAGCAATAGATCTACACAGGTTTTGCTTACCGCGCAATATGAAGGCGCTGCGGCAAATGAAATAATAGATTTTTTCCCATCTTATATAATACAATTTGTTCCATACATCTCTCAGATGTCCCAATTATATTCACAACAAGAGCTAAAGAACGCTATTATTACTATAAATTCTAAAAATTATCTCATGGGAAATTTAAGTACATTTACTATAAAAGTAGTAAAGAATGTGCCTGGAACTTATGTTATAAGTACCCCATCCATTAACGTGAGCAATACGACAATGTTAAACTTCCAAAATGTTTCTGGTTGTGGCACAATAATTACAGGTCTTTCTGGGTTAATACCAAGTTGCAGTCATAATGAGATAATTGATATAAATTATAAATTTGAATATATAATTTATAATGATAATTGCAGCCAAGGCCCAGAACCATCATTAACCAATCCCAATTATCTTGCTGATGGCATATATACGTATGAGTCTACATATGGAAATGTATATGTAACACCAACAAATAACGGTGAGGAAATTTCAGGTCCTGGTGGGGTTGTAACATTTGCTAATAAATCCGTAAACCTCTACACAAATGGCGTGTCAATTAAAAAAATGTTAATTTCTGGATATGTCTGTATGGGTATATCGGGAAATAGTAATAATTTGAATCTTAATACCAGTTCAAAGTACACACAAAATGTGGATATGCAAGGCGATTCCAATAACCTAACATTAACAAATGGAAATGGTAATTCAAGTATTAATGGAAATAATGATAATCTAAAAATAAATAGCGGCGGAGGAAACTTCATATTGCAGGGTAATGAGAACAATATTACATTATCAAAAGGCAATGCGATTTTTAAAATCAATGGAAATAATGACGGTTTAAACACATCATTCGGGAACATAAATGTAACACTCCAGGGGAATAATGATAATATTGTGACGAATTCTGGAAACGGAACATTTACAATTAATGGGAATAATGATGATCTCAATTTCTCTTCTGGCACTGCAAATATAATATTGCAAGGTAATGATAACAAATTTGATTTATCAAATTGCAATGTATATATAAATGTTGTCGGAAGTAACAACCAATTTAATTTAAATAATTGCAATATATTAGCTAAAAATTTGGTTGGTGGAGGAAATAAGATAAAAATAAGTTAGTACGATTGCAAAACGCTAAATAATTTTGCGCAGATTCTACAATGTGGATGTATGGTTGGAGTAACTATTCTTGGCGAGAGCAACTGCACCAAAAGAAGAGTTAATATGAATCATATGCTAAGAAGATGGTACTCACAAGATATTGTCAATTTATTGTTTCAAAACTCTAATATCGATTCAAGAATTGTAAATTTTAATATAGATATATTGAACTCTATAAATGAAAATATAATATTAAAACAAAATCACAATGCCCTATTTAACTACAAAATTATAGTAAATGAATGGTTTAATTGCGCTGCAAGTACTATAACTGAAATTTTTGGAGTTGATAGCATTTATGACAAATTTAAAGTATATCTTTCAGATGATTTAATCTATTGTTCTGTTTCAAATAATATTGGAAAAACTATAGTTAAAATTGGAAATGACTATACAAAGCGTATGGTATTTAATGTTGCAAAAATGTCTATGTTCTATTTTAATAAAAATTTAAGTGATTTGAATAGAAGTAGTATAGAGTATAATCAAAATATAAATCTCCAAATATTAAAAAGATCACTAGCCCACCTATCCTATTTATTATTGCATGAAACGGTACATATAATTCAAAATACTATGGAGAATGAAATTGACATATTAATGAATGATACTATAACTAATAGGACACTACGAACAATTATTATGGAAGAAGCAATGGCTAGTTTTGTAAGTGCATTCTTAAATAAAATTTCAAAGGAAAACACGGCTTATTATATATCCGAATATCTTCCTTTAGAAAATTATAATGATAATGAAATCAAAAAAATGCGATATATTGGTTATATTATTGGGATAATGGCAAGTCGATATGCAATAGAGCAAAATAATGATAGTCGTGTTATCTCTGAAATAAATTTATTATTCAATATGCTTCCAAAATCAGAATTTGATGTAATACTTGAGAATCTTATTAAAATGGCAGAACATAGTAAAAGTGATTTAATTAAATGTAAAGAGTTCTTTGGAATTATTCGTTATATAAATAGATTAAGGCGTGATACAATACTTATAAATACAATAAATTAATAATCACTCTCTGCGTAAAAATGATGTATTAAATTTATCCATTACAGATAGGTCTTTATGCATTATAAGTACAATTCCTCTACTCTTTATTATTACACTGTTTGTTAATCTATCACCTATATTTATAGATAATAAGTTATAAGATTTTTCAATGCATTCGGCATCCCAACCTATTATTCTACCATAACTTCTGAACAGAAGCTTTTGCATTTGCCAGATAGATAAGTGCGTTTCAAGAAAAGATAGTACAGCGTTGGCGTTTTCTGGGTCTACATTAAGTATGGATCCATTTTCGGATAAAATAATTTTTCTTGATAATTTTTTACCAAAATATTCATACAAATTTTTTATGTTTTCTGCTAAATTATTTGGGTTATAACTTAAAATTTTTGTAGATGAATTAATAATCAAATCTCTCATTATTTTATCATCTAATCTGTCAGAAAGAATATTACAAACAGCAATAGAATTTATGATATCATGAGAAAAAGAAGAAAATAAATGTTTATTAATTAAATACTCAGGAAATTCGTTTCCAAATCTTTTAAAATAGAAATGATACATCTCACTGCTGCGTATTTTTTGTATATCTATATCCTCAGGAAACCTAAGTTTATACATTACCAATACCTAATTAAAAAATTTTATTTTGCTATGTGTTTTATACCTACCCATTATCTTTTTACTCTTACTTTTAATATAATTTCTTCGCATCTGCACCTTAACATGTCTGACTGTTCGTTGTATTAATTTTCTATGCCCAAACCATTTATGGCTAAATTTAACAGTATCTATAACTCCAGATATAGGGGTATAACTAATAACAACGCCGGTCAGGTCCCTTACAAATGCCTTATGTTCAGAACTTAAACGTATTCTACTTGTATCCAATCCCATTAAATGACCTCGCCATATTAAGTCAGATAATTCTTGAAGGTAAGATTTAAAAGGAATATGTTATAGAAATTTAGCGAT
>JAJZDT010000086.1 GCA_021851535.1 Microcaldota archaeon
CGATTCGAAAATGTATATAGTGTGCTAACGCCAGCATGCCTTAGCTTGATTGCAAGGTCATAATCCTCCCCTATTGTTATACCTGTAGTGTTTAATTGTATTTGATCGAAGCCTGCCTCCTTTGCCATCTCAATAATCTCAACGATTCTTGGATGTAACGTGGGTTCGCCTCCAGTTATCTGTATTGCGTTTGCAGGTATTGGCTTTTGGTTTCTTAGATTTTTAAATATCTTATTTAGCTCCTCAGTGCTAGGCTCATATATGGCCTCACCATCCTTTGCATAGAAGAAGCAGTACCAGCAGCTTAAATGGCATCTGTTTGTAACTACGACATTTGCAAGTCCTGTATGTGATTTGTGTCTTTCACACATTGCACAATCAAATGGACAGTTTGCCCCCTTTGTAGGTGTTATTATATTAGGGTTATCAAATCCTCTTCCATAATAGTTATATCTGCGCATTTTCATATACATATCATAGTCCTCCCAGTACTTTTCGATGGTCCATTTATGTTCTGGGCAGTACTTTCTAATCATAACATACTCATTATCCTTGTATATTGTGCCTTTTATTATAAGCTTGCACTCAGGGCATACGGTCATTGTCTCCTCTATTGTAGGCATATGCTCTATCTCCTCAATTGTTCTATGATAAACCGCCAAATGGTCCTCTTTTTGTATTGGTTTTTGTGATTGCACCTGTTCTATTACAGCGCTTTTGTTTAATTCTATCTGCACGTTAGTCTCACTAATATTAGACATCATTTCACCTAAAGAAATGTTAAAAAGAAGCTATTTAAAGCTTGCATATACCCATATGTAGTAATCTTCAGTTTTTGTATGACATAGAGGTTAACTTGCAACTATAATTTGCGTAGAATGCGAATACTATTATATTTATTACCAATTGCGCGTTTTATTACATTCTCAGGATTATTAGTATCATGCGCAAATCGAACTTTCATTTCAAAGCTTTTAGCCTCATTTGGCCTATTTACGTATATCTCTATAATATTATCAGATTTTATTAATTTTGTAGCTATATCGCTTATATGTGTATTTTCTATTCCAAGAATATGAAATGTATAAAAGGCATAATTCTCTGCGTTATCTATTTTAATAGCCATAGCTAACTACCAATCTATATTATTACTATTATTTCTCTCATTGCGCTTTCTAAATTTGGGTCTATCGCTATTATTTCTTTTGGTATGTCCGTACTGCCTTCTATTACCGCTACTCTCGCCTCTTTTATTATTCCCAAATCTGCCTCTATTATCCCTACTATTTTTATCAAATTCAACCTTATCCTTATGCGGACTACTCATTATTCTATCTAAGGACTTTTTCAGATCATTTTTTAATACATCTCCTATGAATCGTTTTGAATAATAATCGGCTTTTAATGCAATGGCTATTTTTGTAGCATATACGCGCGCTATGCGTCCTTTTTTATCTTTAGGTGCTGATGTTACGTCCGCAAGTTTAAATAGTATTCCATATTTCGGTGGCCTGCTACCATATTTTATATGTTTGAATAGCGCCTTTTCCGCTCCCAGTAGCTGTATTGTGCTTGCTGGCATTGTAGCAAGTCTCTCTATAGACCCCGCTTTACTAAGCAGTTCGGCAGCCATCTTATCATCCGTTAAGTATGTAACATTTGGCAATAAACGCTCTGAGGTCGCCTTTATGTATTCCCCTAACATATCCATGCCCTTTAGTATTGAAAGGGTATACTCCGCAAATCCGCGCAGTGTTTTTCTCTCATTTTCACTAAGTTCTCTGCCTATTGTCTCATTGATCATTTTGTATGTATGCTCTCCACGTTCATCATTTCCCACTAATTCTATTATCTTATCCTTATCCGGATTCTTATCCGCAAGCATTATAGCCAAATTTGCAAGTGTTATGAAATTTCCCACTTTAAGCTCTGGTATATACAGTCCAAACCATTCGCTAAGCCTCTCATTTGCAAGATTGTAACTTTTATTTGATTCCTCAAAGGCATTGCTTGCCTGTATAAGTATGAACTCCTCCTTCTCATACGTGCTCTTCATGCTCTGCCGCGCTCTCTCAAGCATCTTCTTTCTGAGCTCCTCTCTATTATCCATTGTAATCAACTTATACTAAAATAGGCAGTATACACTAACTATCTCTTTATAGAAAATATAAAAGTATTCCCATTAATAGCTACTATATAATATACAAGGCTACTTCTTTCTGTTTGTTACATGCCCTATACCAGAACGAGCGATGTTTTTTGCAGCTCCCTCTTTAATATCCTGTGTATTTTTCTCAAATGCACTAAGTGCCATATCTGTGAGTTTTGCTGCTCTTTTTTCAGCATACTCAATTGAGCCTAATTCCTTAAATGTATCTATTATGAATTTTACTTCTTCATCACTCTTATTTTTCTTTGCGTATATTGCCTCAATTCTCTTTAGCATACTTGCGCTTGCATTATGCACGCTATGCCATAATATGAGTGTGCGGGTGCTCTCTTTCACATCCGTTCCTATAGATTTTCCAAGAACATTCTCTGTAGATATACAATCTAATATATCATCCTTTATTTGGAATGCGTTTCCACATAATGTGCCATACTCCTTTATTTTCTCCATCTCCTCATTATTTGCGCCAGCTATAATGGCGCCACACTGCATAGGTCCATATACAGAATAATATGCACTTTTTGCATGTATAGATTTAAAATACTCCTCTTCGGTAAAATCTAAAAGCCGCCCGCCATTTATGCTGTTATTAATATCATAGTACTGCCCTTGGTGCGTAACCATCATTATGTCATATAACTTATTGAAATATGCCATTCCAATTGTGCCATTTAAACTAAGCGTTGCATCTATTGCCATTCTCCATAATATCATATGTACCATATCCCCAGCTATTATGGCAATTTCATCTCCAAATAACTTATGCAGTGCGGGTTTTCCCCGTCTTAACATATTCTTATCAATCAAATCATCATGCATTAAAAAGTAATCTTCTGATATTTGCTGCGCTGCAGCTGGTAATAATGCATCATCTATACGCCCACCATATAATTGTGTCCACGCGAGAAGATACATGGGCCTTCTATACTGGCCCTTTCTATCAATATATGCGCGTATTATTTCATTATTAAAGCGCTCAGGCTCTCCCTGTGGCATATAATTTATGATTTTTTTATATATAATGTCCTTGTATTTTGCGCTAAATGATGCAAAATCCTCACGGTTGTCTAACTCATTCATGTACTCATAAAATGTTAGGATGAAAAAATTAAATAATCAGATAGTTTTTGTAATAATAAAAAATAAGTTATAAAAACCCCAAATATTTGTAAAGATTTAAAAATAGATGACAACAATCTATTAGTATGGAACCTGAAAAAAAATCTATTGTGCATGTGAGCGCTTTTTTAAAAAATGATAATGAAAAATATCTATTCTTGAAGCGTAGCGCTGATAGTTCCTGGGCGCCTTCAATATTTGATCTACCTGGAGGTAAAATGGAGTGGGGAGAGCATCCATTAGATACACTTGGTCGAGAATTGATGGAGGAGATAGGCGTTGTCGCATCTAATATAAATTTTGTTGGAATGCAGACAAGAATTACTGAACTAAAAAATGTCAAATATCATGTGTTAAAACTCTACTATATCGGAACAATATCAACGGACATAAAACTAAATGATGAGCATCAATCATTCAAATGGCTTACAATTAAAGAGGCCTTAATGATGGATGATATGGACGATGGCATTAAAAAATTTATAGAAAAGGGGCTACAATAATGACAATAATATCATTTACGGGATTCTCAGGTACCGGCAAGAGCACTATTGCAAGTAGCCTATCATTAGATAATAACTATTTTTACATCTCTTTTAACAGTATAGTGCATAAAATTGCCTCAGATTTTAACCTATCAGCCTACGAGTATCTGGAAAAATATGGCATATCAAAGGCATCAAAAAATGCAAATGATACAATATTATTTCTTATACGCAAATATGATGGAAATATAGTGCTTGATGGTTTATATGATATTAATCTTGCTAAGGTTCTAAGATCCCATCATGACTGGCATGCTATAACAATAAATATATCCTCTCAGAGATATTTGCGAATCATGCGTATTGCACAGAGAAAACAGTTAGATATGATAAAGGCTGGTGATGTGTGTGCAAAGCGCGATTCATATAAATTGAGTATCGGTATACGTTCAATAATTAAAAGCTCTGATATGCAAGTGGCAAACGATACAACTCCTCTATTTGCGGTGCAGAAATGTGGCATGTACGTTAATACAATGATGAGGAGATGAATCAAAAAATAAGATTTGAAATAAAAAGAAAAGTGGCTCATGCGCTGCTTACAGCGTATCCATTTGTATTTATTTATTTTTCCCTCTCTTATAATATTGCAATAATTTTTTCATTTGCATATATTGCGCTGATGTTAATATCCGAGTACTTGAGAATAAATTTTGATATGAAAACCCCAACTTATTATCTTATAAAATATTTTTCAAGATCAATTCAGCGAAAGGGCATTAAAAGCGAATGGATGCGATATAGAATACCATATTGGATAATAGGGAGTACAATAGCACTTTTGATATTTAACTATTCGGGCTGGCTATTTGCTAGTGTTCTTTTATCAATAGGAGATCCAGTTAGCGGTATATCTAAAGCGGTGATAGGAGTGCGTCGTTCAATAATTGCAACATTTTTAGGATTTGTAGTATGCGCTATCCTAATATTTGCAATAACTAATAATATTTTATTATCCATACTCCCATCATTTTTTGGAATGAGTGCCGATTGGTTTTCCTATAAATTTAATGATAACCTTACAATACCAATATTTGCTGCAATAGGTTCATTCTTGGCACGTATGTTATAACTAAAATTCTCCCAATTAACTACCTCCATCCATGCAATTTGGTAAAATAAACAAATAACGAAGTCCAATGAAAAGGCTTTAATACAGGTAACTTAAAATATATCTGATTCTATGGACTTCAAGGAATACATAGCAGAGCATAAAAAAATGGTATATTCTACCATATGCAATTATGTGCAGATAAAAGAGCCAAAGGCCCATTATAGCATTATGCGCGATTATATAGATAGGCAGGGCAGCTATAGGCGCCCAGGCTTAATACTACTAACAGGTCAAATGTTTGGCGTTAGTACCGAACAATTGCGCTTGCCTGCAGCTGCAATGCAGCTATCAGAAGATTGGATACTTATGCAGGATGATATCGAGGATGATTCTGAACTAAGACGGGGAAAACCTGCAGCACATAAACTCTATGGTTGGATACATACAATGAATGCAACTAATGTGGGTCAGATAGCGATGTGGCGCATGCTAAAAGATTATATATTAAAGTATGGTGTTTTGAATGGCGATAAAATATACGAAAAATTCTATGACATGCTTGCATATACTATGGAAGGTCAGTATATAGAGAATAATTTTATTTATGATATAAAAAATCTATCTAAAGTGTCTGAGGATTTCTATTTTAAGGTTGTTGATAGCAAAACCTGTTATTATACTGTTTATGGCCCACTTCAGATCGGTGCAATAGCTGCGAATCAGCCCGAATCCACACTTGAGATTCTAAAGAGGATAGGAACGCCAGGTGGCATATCATTTCAGATAACGGATGATATTTTGGATATAATAGCTGATGAGAAGGTATTTGGAAAAAAGAATTTTGGCGATTTATATGAAGGAAAGGTCACACTTATAATGTTAAATACCTATAAGAATGCGACCGCAGCTGAGAAAGCACGCATTGATTCTATATATTCAAAACCACGAAAGGATAAAACGCAAGATGAGATAAATTTCCTATTAGAGCTGATAAAGAAATATGGTGGCATAGATTATGCAAAAGATGTTGCAAAAAAGTATGGTGAACTTGCAAAAATCGCAGTAGAGGAGAACATGGATAAGTTGCCAAATAATGAATATACTACAATGCTTCTCTCATCGATAAAGGATCTGTATTCACGCAACAAGTAAATTAGTACATAAATCAAAAAGCGTTAACGAACATAGTCTATAAATTGTTGCTCTTTCTATTAGTATGGGTTTATTTCGTGGTAGAGCGTAGAATTCCTAAAAAATCAGCAATGCAATTAAATGATGTGGCATTGGGACGATCTAATTACATTATACTCATTGCAGCCATAATTATTGGTTTTGGCATATTATGGACGCTTTACTATGCGGCATTTTTGGGGTATATTCTGCAATGGATACTTGCTATACTCTCTTTAGTAATAATTGGAATAATTATCAAGCGTGTAGGTCATTTTAAAGGAATATCCGGATCGTATGGGATTGGATTTATATATATAATAGGGACTAAGCGCGGTATAAATTTCATAGATAGAATATCAAAAATATGCGGTAAATTTTGGGAAGAGCTTCCTATGTGGGGGCTGGTGCTGGC
>JAJZDT010000040.1 GCA_021851535.1 Microcaldota archaeon
AATGCCAGCAAAGACAGTAGTATTACAGCATAACGTAGTAGCTGGGGTATACAGGCCATATCAAATAGTTGATGGA
The DNA here is from genome assembly GCA_021851535.1 of Microcaldota archaeon. The sequence goes on from JAJZDT010000040.1 coordinate 77, forward strand.
AGGCCATTAAGCAGCTACGGGCAAAATCAAAAGAGCACTATTGCATCAGTAAACAATAATGATTCGGCGCCTATATCAAATAAGCCATTATATGAGCAGTATGCTAGTAGTATAAAAAATAGCGCAGTAGTTGGGAATTCACTTTTGCGCCATGATACGCCAAAGAATGTTGAACAGATTGTTACAGCCACAAAAACAACAAGACTCTGTATTATATTGCCAGCTGGCGTTAATAGAGATGCGTACATAAAAGAGCATAGAAGCGAGCTTGAAAATGAGCTAAAATATGGAAGCGTAAATGCTCCAATGCAGATTAAAAACAGCGCAGTAATTGAAGGTAATAAAAACACAGCTAGTGTTATAGCGCAATTGCCAAATGCAACTATTAATAATGCAGCGCCGTATACACTTGTTAGAAGAACGGATGTGCAAAATTCAAACGCTGCAAATCTATCGAAAATGGCTGCGGTAGAAGAATCGAGTGCCAAGACAGTAGAGCAGCCATTTAATTGGATGAATGTTTGGGTAGTAGGAGCCGCAGTAGGGACATTAATATTATTGAGAAAGAAAATATACAGAGGCATTACAGGAAAGGAGGAGTAATGTTCTGTATATTTTTTCTATATTTTTTAAAGTAACTTCTCAAAAGCTTTAATAATTTATTTTGGCTAGCTAATTATTGTATTGCTATTTCTCTTTTAATTTTAAATAAAATATGCAATATTTGTGTATAAATGGCGCCAAATAATACTAAAGCCACATATGACTTAGTAGAGCAGCAGCGTGAGGCTAAGCTTGGGCCGAATTACAAATGGATTGCTCTTTCAAACACAACGCTTGGGGTCTTAATGGCCACCATAGATAGCTCTATACTTATAATATCGCTACCTGCAATATTTAATGGACTTGGAGTAAACCCTTTAACTCCTGGCAATATAACATTACTTTTATGGCTACTTTTAGGCTACATAATAATGTCCTCAGTAGTTGTTGTTACAATAGGAAGATTATCGGATATGTTCGGCCGTGTAAGGTTATATAATTTGGGATTTGCAATATTTGCAATAGGCTCTAGTGCGCTTTATGTAATATCATATACATTGACTGGGACATTTGCGGTTCTCATGCTTATAGTATTTAGACTTATACAAGGGTTTGGTGGTGGATTCTTATTTGCAAACAGCACTGCGATATTAACGGATGCTTTTCCGCAGAATCAGCGCGGTACTGCGATGGGTATTAACCAAATATCAGCAATTGTTGGAAGTGTTGTCGGTTTGATAGTTGGTGGCGTTCTCTCAGCTATAGATTGGCATTTAATCTTTCTAATAAGCGTACCTGTTGGTATAATCGGTACTATATGGTCGTATATTGCATTGCATGAGATAGCAACAATAAAAAAGAAGCAAAAAATAGATATACTTGGGAATATAACATTCGCCCTATCTCTCACTATAATATTACTCTCCATGACATATGGTTTATTGCCCTTTGGAAATAATAGCACCGGATGGTCTAATCCATATGTTTTAGGTGGGCTTACCTTGGGCGTACTCTTAATGGTAGCATTTGTCTTTATAGAATTAAAAACCAAGGACCCTATGTTCCATTTAGGCTTATTTAAAATACGTGCATTCTTTGCTGGAATATTAAGCCTCTTTCTTGCTGGCATTGCAAGAGGAGGTCTGCAATTTATGCTCATAATATGGCTGCAAGGCATATGGCTGCCATTACATGGGGTTAATTTTACAAACACCCCATTGCAAGCAGGCATTGATTTAATACCCCTATTATTAGGATTTTTAGCCATGGGCCCAATAGCAGGACATCTCTCTGATAAATATGGAGCTAGATTATTCTCAACATTAGGAATGGTTATAAATGTCATAGGATTTTTATTACTTGCAACACTACCAGTTAATTTCAACTATATGATATTTGCAGGAATTATATTCATGCTTGGAGTAGGTCAGGGCATGTTTGCTGCGCCAAATACAACATCTGTAATGAATGCAGTCCCGCCAGAGCAGCGTGGCGCAACATCTGGAATGCGTGCCACATTTATGAATATATCATTCATGTTTAGCATAGTAATATTCTTCAGCGTTTTAGTTTTCGGATTTAGTGCAGGCTTACCAAGCGCGTTATATAATGGATTAATTGCACAGAACGTGCCCGCCTCAATTGCAACTTCAATATCAAAATTGCCACCAACATCCGCTCTCTTTGCAGCCCTTTTGGGTTATAACCCTATGCAGACATTACTTCCAAAAAATGCTACTGCATTAATACCAAAAGCTAATTTGAGTGTTATAGTTGGAACATCATTCTTTCCAAATATAATATCTGGATCATTTTTAAATGGGATGCATAGCGTATTAATAGTTGCTGCGATTATGGCATTAATTGCAGCTATAGCATCCGCTCTTCGTGGAAAAAAATATGTACATTCTGATAAATAATAAACGTATCTTCAAATGGCTAATAGATGAAACAATTGAGGTAGAAGTAGAATATCTTAAATGCCTTGCCAAAACGGATAAACATAGAATAAAGACAAAATGCTAATTACAATATAAATAAAATTTTACTTAAATGATACTGCTTTATCTACTGTGGCTTTTACCAACACATCTATAGTATTAATTTTATCAAAATTTTCGTTGCTGAGCATCAACCCAAATTCTGTACAACCCAATATTACAGTCGACGTGTCATTTTTGCTAAGATATTTATTGCATATCTCTGTAACTTTCATACGCTGTTTCTCTTTTTCTGTTCCATTATTAAAATTGGAGATTGCGGTAGAAAGTAATTCAATATCATTTTTTGTAGGTTTTATGGAATTTATACTGTCAAAATCATACAGCCCCTTGTTAATGGTGCTTGGAGTACCCAAAATAAGCACTGATCTTACACCCTTAATTTTTACAGCCTTTTCTACTTCTTTACGTAGATCTAATATTGGGGTCTTAATTTGAGCCTGCAGCTTATCATAAAATAAGTGTATAGTGTTACACACCATAACTATGAAATTAACACCAAAATCCTCCAATTCTTTTAGACCAGTTATATAAAGAGATAAATCCGCATCTGTTATGTTTTCGTATACCAGTTCTTGTGCGGGTATGCTGTTTATTATTATTTGTGGAAAATCTTTGTTACTCTTTATTAGTCCTCTTTTTTGGAACTCATATATGATTTTTGTATAAAACTCTGCCGTAGATTCTGGGCCTATTCCACCTAAGACCCCTATTTTAGGGTTATTATAATTTTCTAATAAATTCATGCTATCCCTAAAATATAACTCAAGATATAATGATTAATAATTTTAACTCTTTTGTATTTAAACTTTATAATATATAAATGCTTTTCTACATCGATATTGAGATGTATTGAAACAATAGTTATAGAGTCATTGCTAATAAAAAATAGTTAAATCAGAGCGTTGTTTTCTGTTTTTTCTTTTTAAGATATGTCGCCCGTACAAAGGTCTCTAGTGTATTTATGCAATCCATATCTGAGGAGTGCATCTCAGTTCGAAGCAGCTCCTTAACGCCCAATTTTCTTTTGCTACGGGCAAAATCATGATCAAAATCATTTATTCCGATAACAAAAGATTTTATGTGCAGCATATTATGCTGCTTTATAAGTTTTTGAACCGACGTTCCTGCGTTCGATAGTATATAATCTAAAGCAATAACATCCCCATGCCAATCTGATACAGGCGTAATCTTTCCATAAATTTTACCAATATCAGACATATACTGTTTTATGGCATGTGCGACCTCTATCAAAGGCCACCCATTTTCATAATATGATATATCCCTGTTCAAAACATTATGGAGTATATGTGAATCGACATTTGCATAGGGCTTTATCAAAAAATGCTTAACTCTTGTTTTGTTTAAATATTTTGCAATAAAATTCGCTTCGCTATAATTTGATTTAAATGGATCTGGTATATCAAGCAGCGCTATCTCTAATATCGCATCCTGCCTAGATATAAAGTCCGGGCCGCCGAGTTCTACATCTATTCCTAAATATCCGTCCATACACTACGCTTTTATTGCTGTCATTCAAATATAAATAGATTTTTCCGTAGTTAAACAAAAGTCAATCATGAAAAAACTCTTAAATATTACTATAGATCATATGATTACTAATTCACATAGATGATTTAATATGGACATTCCGAATATTATTGATGGCGCAAATCAACTAGTCGGTAGTATAACGGAGTTTTTTGCATCAAATAATAAAACATATTTAATAGGAGGATGTGCGGCATGCATAAACGCCATGCAGTTCATAGGAAATGCATATAGACCAGCATTTGATGTTGATATCGTATGCAATAATGTTTTAGAACGCTCACGAAAAATGATAAACATAGGTAACTTTGCCTTTGGAATAGATGTAATGCCACATAACCAACTCACATTTGGATTCGCTCCGCAGCTAGAATCAACAAAAGGTACTACACATCTTTTGATAAGATCTGGTGAGAAGAGCACATCAATAGTAGACATACATAATGAATTAACATATGAATCATTAGCCACATTACTACCCAATAAAGCGTATCTTATGAAAATGCATTATCTAAGCAGACTAGGTGAAATGTCAAAAGAGATATTTGACATTGCTATGATGTCAAGATTTTTGGATAATTCCACAATATTAAAATTAAGCACAGATAATCCAGAGATATTAGGATTATTCTATTTAAGCTCTACTATGGTGCTTGCAAAAAGCAGCCATATAGTGCATAGGAATATATCTGACTTTGATAATACCACAATCATTCACGCATCTGAGAGTGGCGCATCATACTTTTATTCCATAAATGATGAACATTTAAAATCTATAGCCAATAGTGCACCTATGCTACTACCCGTTATGTTATTTAACATCTATGACGTTTATATGAAGGGTAAAAAGGATGCAATAGCAAACATAGATAGTACTACAAATGACTACTTAAAAAGGGATTTATTTAGTATAAATTTAGGTATAATTGATGCGTTAAGAAGGCATGATGCGCAAAAATTAAAATCCACAATACCTGAAATTACAAAATTAATGAGAAATGAACCTACTAGCAAAAATATGTCACTAAACTAATTGTAATTTAATTGACTGGTAGAGTTTAAGCATAACATAGTAGCGTTGTTAATAAATTAGTACGTCGTCTATTTTTGTGGAAATTACTAATTTAAAGGATAGGATCACATAAGTCTTAATTTCTAAAAAAACCGATGCATTGTAATTAGGGTTATAAAACTAACTTTACATATTAATCTGATGAGCACATGTCAAAGACACTTGATACTAAAATTAAAATATTAAAAATTTTAAACGAAAAACCAAGAACCGTAACGCAGGTATCTGAAATATTAGGCCTTGCCCAATCCACTATATCACAACATATTGATGAACTAAAAGAATCTGGAGCAATAGAGGAATTTGATAATAGGGCAAATAGGAAATGGAAGTATTATAAAGTTAATAAAAATTACTATTACAATTTAATGAATAAAGAAAAGAATACCCAAAAAGAGTATCTTCTAATAAAGAGGGTGGTTGCAGTACTCATTGTTTTTGGTATTCTAGCGATAATTTTTATTGCATACCAAACGCCAAAAAACACCATAAATAGCAATACAATAGTTAACGCTACAAAAACTACTAGCATTGCTTCTAATAATATGGTAAATAATTACACGATAATTCCAATAGATACAGCAATGGCATGTCCCATAATTTTTATAAATCAGACATTTAATATCACACTAATTAGCTACAAAAACATTAGTTATTACAATAATAATATAACACAATTTGTTCTGCCGCAAAACAGCTCTGGGACATTATACTTAAACATATCAAAACCGCAAAGCAGCAATAGTGTCATTATACACAATTTTGCCGAATTTATCTACTCGCAACAGTATAATGCAACAAATAATACTTCGAATGTAATAAATTTATCACGGCAGATAAATGTAATTATAAATAATACAAACGGAGTTACAATAAGATTTAATAGAACATTTGAATGGCTAAACAATTCTATACAATATATGCACTTAAAAGTAACAATAGATACTACTGCCAATGCAACGCAAGGAACATATAGGGTAATATTGCCAGAAGGACCATGCAAGCCAAATGAGATTTATATGCTACTTACTATAGGCAAAAAGCCGTATAATAGCACTATAACGCCCGTTGCTATACCCTATGGATAAATAGAATATTTGCAATAGTTTTTGGTATTTTATGCATATGTAAGATTAGAATATAATAGCACGATACTAAAATTTTAGATATTGTTATTTTTTAAGCAACAATTTAGAATATTTTTCCTTATCTTTGATATAATTAATAGAACATCTGTATTTAAGCATATTAATAATCTGTTTGGCGGATGTTCTACCTATACCCATCGCACATTGATAGATAAGACCTTTTAATATTTTATCAATATCCTCTGGTATGAATGAAATGCATTCCCTTTGAGAGGTTGGAAGTAGTTGAATTCTTAGTTCATTTTCTGTACCTATATATGCAGCATAATAGGCATTATCAGCAGTACCATATGATTGAAATGTATATGGCGAGTATATATTAGCATAATTTTTATTATTTTCAAGTTTTGGTATTGGAATTAATAGAGTTTTGCTGAATATATATTCGGGCGTTTCAATATAGCCCATAAGATGCTCAGTTGTTGCACCACCACGTTGTCCTAAAGATTTTGCAAATGCTATAAACTCCTTTGCACCACTCTCAACAATTTTTTGCATTATGCCCATTTGCTCTGCATATTGTAGTATAACTACAAGAAAATCTGGTTCGGTAGAATGTATTGTTGAAAGATTCATATGATCGGTGTACATATCTGGTCTATATGAAACAGAATTTCCAAATGGATCCTTTGTCTCGTATGCGGTGATATCAACTTGGCTAATAAATAGATCATAGTGCATACTTCCGCCTATACGGCTTGTTATTGTGCGGCAATTTGATCTTTCTGTAGTCCAATCAAGTCCTCCAGGAATATAAATTTCAGTTTTTTCTCTTATTGTGTTCATTAATGCTGACCCAACAATACCGGTAAATTCAAAAACATTGTTAAAACCAAACTTTTTATAATCGAATAGCTCATCATCGCTCAGAAGCTTGTGCGTAAATGCAATGCCACCAGATAGTAATAGAAAATCCTCTATCTCCATTCGTGTTTCTTCAAAAATATTATTCCTTCGTATTAACCACTTTGGTACTTCGCCATCAAAAAATGCCTTAAATGCATTATTTAATGAGGACTTAAATTTATCAGCTTCAAGTTTTGGTATTTTATCTAATGCACCGCTCTTCTGAATTTCCTTAGCATAATATATTATATCATCTTCGTAAACTGCACCGCTAATAAACGCATTACCGCTTATCTGCTCTATTCTTCGTAGAATTCCAGATTCTTCAAGCTTTTTTTTAGCATTAGGATATAGTATCCATTTACTCCGCATACAAAACACAATTGGGTATTAATGATGATAATATTGTGCATGCTACTATAAATATATAGCTAGTACAACAGAGATTAAAATAAGAAAGTTTTATAAATTCTAAAACACATCATAGGAGCATGCTAATTTGTATGCTTGGAAGCCAACCAGGGCTTAGCGTTGCAGAGCTAGAATCTATAGTAGGACCAAGATTAGTTAGGCCATTAGGCAATGATTATGCTCTTATTGATATAGATAAAGAAAAACTAGATCTATCAAAACTTGGAGGAAGCATAAAAATTGCAAAATTGATTAAGATTATACCAACATCTAGATGGAATAAGGTATCAGCAATTGCATTTGATGAGATATTTAAGATTTTAAAAGAAAAAACTATAGAAACGCAGCATAAATTAACGCTTGGAATTAGCGTTAATGAATTTAAAATAAGCCCAAAGCAGCTCTGGCTGCTCTCTTTTGCCATTAGTAAAAAATTCAAAAAAGAGGGAAGAACTATTAGAGTAATAATGGGTAAAAATTTCCAGTTGAATAGCGCGCAGGTGATACATAATAAATTAACAGGGGAATTTGGATTTGAATTTCTAATTATCGCACATGCAGGAAAGGCTTATCTTGCAAGAACACTATCAATCCAAGATATAGAAAATTATTCAAAACGTGACTATGGAAAACCAAAGCGCGATATGGATGTTGGAATGATACCACCAAAACTTGCGCAGATTATGCTAAATTTGGCAAATGTTAATGAGAATAATACAGTGCTTGATCCCTTTTGTGGAACAGGGAGCATATTAATGGAGGCCGCAATGAGGCATTCAAAATTGTATGGCAGCGACATTAAACAATTAATGCTTGATTATACTAAAGTCAATTTAGATTGGCTTGCAAAAGAATGGTCTCTTAGTATAGATTATAAATTAGCACTTGCGGATGCAACCACTTACAAATGGAATAGTAGCTTTGATAGAGTTGTTACTGAAACATATCTTGGTCCATCAATCAAATATATGCAAAATGATGATTCGGTTGACAAGGCAATCGATTACTGTGATAATCTTATAAAAAAATTCCTGATTAACTTAAAACCGCAGTTAAATGATAATTCCAGATGCTGCATTGCAGTTCCAGTATGGAATTCTAAAGGTGGATTTATACATCTACCAATTTTAAGGCAATTAGAAAAATTAGGCTACAAACGCCTCGAATTTACACATGTAAACTTTGCAGATCTTATATATTATAGAAGTGAACAGATGGTTGGCAGAGAGCTTTTAGTCCTAGCAATAAAATAATTAGTTAGTCACATATATCTTTCTATTAGTCTTTAACTCAATCAATCCTTTACGCCTTCTTTTTTTGAGGTAACGTGTCCGCTACATGTTCCAAATATAAATGCGCTTCTGTAAGGATTTTCTTCCAGGTATCATTATTCAATTTAACCAATGCGCCATTAAAATCAAGCCACATATATTTTCTATGCTCCTCGCTAAGTTTAACTTCACTGCTTTGAACCTTTGCTAAATAAAGCAATATAACTCTAGTGTTTCCAGAAGAGCTGGAAATGTATTTGTTTTCTCCTAAAAAACCATTAATAATCTCAAAATCCTTGATGCCACATTCCTCTGCAAGTTCGCGTTTAAAGGTTTCGATGTCAGATTCGTTCTCGTGTTGGTGCCCTTTTGGAAATTCCCAGTAATCGTTGTCGTTATCAGCTCTGCATAAAAAAAGGTATTCCCCATTTAGATTAACTACGACTGCACCCACTGATTTCTCTATTATATAAAATCACTTTCTCAAAAAAATCTTTCTCAACTAAGTTATTAATTAATTTATAATTATTATAAAACTTCTCATAGTAGACCCATCAATTGGCTAATAATAAGTCTTACATTACCAATTTTTTGCGCTCAGCCACTTTGCACTTTTTGGTATAACGTTAAGTTTTTTAAGAGCATCAAATTTTTCCTTGCCTATAGATTCCCATTCGCTTATTTTAATATGTTTGAAGTCATATTTGTTTATTATATTAGTCTTTAACTTAACAATTTCTTGAATTGCCCAAAGCATTCTATCAAGCTTTCTTATTTTATCTGATTCTTTTAGCAACCTGTTTGAATATTTAATCCTTGAAATTTTACTATATTCTTTTATAAAAATCCTCTTTTGAGAGTCATTAAAACTATTTCTATCAAACATTGTCGCAATATCATAATACGGATCTCCTAATGACATCCTTTCCCAATCTATAATTCTAATTCCGTCCTTTGAGAGTATAATGTTCTCAAACGCAATGTCAAGGTGTATAAGACCCTTTTGCTTTCCATACCCTTTTGAATGAATAATTTTCTCATACGCACTAGCTATCTCACCAATAAATTTTTCTTTCTCTTTAGTTCCTATAAAGAATTTTTTTATGGAATCAAGCCAGCTGACGGATTTTGCAAGCGCTTTTTGCGAAGTTGAAAGGTCATGAAATTTTCCTTTGATTTTTTTGCTTAATTTGATTGTATGCAAATGAGCAACAATTCTGGCAAGCTCTTCTAGCTGCTTAGTATTGAGGCTCTTTAATGACTTCCCTTCAATATACTCAACTATTATAAAAGAATGCCCCACCACGGATCCCTTACTTAAGATATAAGATTTTGGAGAAAGCCCGTATTTTTCGATATGTTTTAGAATAGAATATTCATAGGATAGATGATAGTGATGTTTCTTTCTCCTTGTGCTTAGCCTTAAAAGGAATCGTTTGCCGTTTGTAGTTATCAAAAAATTACGGTGACTAATTCCACTTGTTCTAAGCTCTTTTATTTTTATAGGATCAAGTTTGAATTTTAAATCTAAACGATTAGAGTTTAATCGATCTATATAGTCCTTTATTTTGGATTCTAAATCATTCATATTATTTCAAGAACATTAAAAATTTAAATAACCTCTTTTTTAGTAATTTGTAAAACTTTTAAAGAAGCAAGACAGCTCGGAGAAGAGGATTCAAGAGTCTCATGACAGGAAGGATGCAACTACAGGCACTCTTCACCTATTACAACTTCGTGAGAGTACACTCTGCAATAAAAATGACACCTGCCGAGAAGGCAGGAGTTATAGAGTACTGGGGGAAAGACACAGAGAAAAAGAAGTGGTTGTACCTAATAGAACAGACATCAGAAATACCTGTTTTTATTTTAATGATTGGATCAATCGTATTTTGGTACAAAGCCTATAAAATCCAATATGAAAAGTTTTAATTATTAGTAGTACTTAATGGTTATAGGATATGAGTAAAAGATGAACTAAAAAAAACGAATAATCATGAATGTCCATAAATATGTCGTAAATATGCGTTTATATCTACACTATATAAATGAGTCGAACTGGGAGAAATGATGGCAATTTTACCTAATCAAATCAAATCTAAACATAGAGTAAAAGACCACGGTGAAGTTTTTACCCATGAACGTGAAGTAAATAGGATGCTCAACTTAGTAAAGAGTGAAACTGAAAGATTAGATTCAAGATTCCTGGAGCCAGCCTGCGGGACAGGTAATTTTTTAGTTGAAGTACTGAATAGAAAATTAGTTGTTTTGAAACAAAAATACCAAAAAAGCCAGCCAGAATATGAGAAATATGGTGTTATTGTTATTTCCAGTTTGTATGGAATCGATTTACTTGAAGATAATGTTCAAGAATGTAAAAATCGCCTACTCGAAATCTTTGAAAATGAATACACTTCGATTTTTAAAAAAGAATTCAATAGTAAATATGTCACTGTTCTAAAATTCATATTAAGCAAAAATATAATCTGTGGAGATGCATTGACAATGAAAGACAACAAAAACAAACCATTAATTCTATCAGAGTGGTCAATGCCTTATAACGATTCAATGATTAAAAGAAAAGAATATTCTTTTAAAGATATTTTTAGCCCTACTCTCCTGTGGAGTTTCACAACAGATAGCGATACTGGCAAAAAAGTTATATTGCCAAATGTCTATAAGGATTATCCAATAATTAACTATATGGAGTTGGCTGATAATGAATAAAATTAATTATAATCCAGATATATTGGCCTGCCTTGCAAGTTTGAGTAATGATGAAGTATTTACACCGCCTAAGGTAGTCAATGAAATGTTGGACTTATTGCCACCACAACTTTGGACTGATAAAAATGCCAAGTTTTTAGATCCTGTCTCTAAAACAGGAATTTTCTTAAGAGAAATAGCAAAGAGATTGATGAAGGGCTTGGAAAAACAGATTCCTGACAGGCAAAAAAGAGTAAATTACATACTGACTAATCAATTATATGGTATTGCAATAACGGAATTGACAGCATTGGTTTCTCGTAGATCATTGTATTGTTCAAAAACCGCTAACAGTAAATATTCAGTCTGTAGAAAGTTTACAAATAAAGAAGGTAATATTAAGTTTAACAGTATTAAACATATATGGAGAAGTGGAAGGTGTAAATACTGTGGAGCGAGTCAGGAGGTATATGACAGGGGAGACGGACTGGAATCACATGCCTATGAATTCATTCACACAGATAAACCAGACGAGATGTTCAAAATGAGATTCGATGTAATAATAGGGAATCCACCTTATCAGTTGAGTGATGGTGGAGGCAACGGAACAAGTGCAATGCCAATTTATCAATTATTTGTAAAACAAGCAAAAAAACTTAATCCTAGATTTATAACTATGATTATCCCATCTAGATGGTTTACGGGTGGAAAAGGATTAGATGAATTCAGAAAAGAGATGCTTAATGATACTAGATTGTGTGAAATATATGATTTCCCAGAGGCATCTGATTGTTTTCCAGGAGTTCAAATAAAAGGAGGGGTTAATTACTTTCTTTGGTCACGTGATTATAAAGAGAAAACTTGTAAAGTTATCACATATAGAGGAGGTACTCCAGGTGAAGCTGCTGAAAGACCATTATTAGAAGCTAATTCAGATGTTTTTATTAGGTATAATGAAGGAATTAATATTTTAAAAAAAGTTCAATCATTCAAAGAGAAAACATTGGTTGGATATGTTAGTGCTAGAAAACCATTTGGATTAGATTCAAATTTCTCCGATTTTAGTAAACAAGAATCAAAAGTAAATTATATTAAACTTTATAGATATGGAGATATAGGATATGTATCAGAATCTCAAGTTATTAAAAATAAGAAAGATATAAATAAAATTAAAGTAATTATTTCCAAGGCAGGTTCAGGTAGCGATACGTTTCCGCACCAAATATTGGGAGTTCCGATTATTGCTGGTCCAAACACTATATGCACCGAAACTTACTTGATTCTTAATGTCTTTAAAAGCATAGGGGAAGCTAAGAACTTTGTATCGTATGTAGAGACAAAATTCTTTAGATTTATGGTTTTTTTGATAAAAAATACCCAGAATGCACCTAGAGAGGTATATTCTTTTGTTCCAAACCAAGATTTCTCAAAATCTTGGTCAGATGAAAAACTATACAAAAAGTATAAATTATCAAAAAAAGAAATCGATTTCATTGAGTCAATGATTAAACCAATGACTCTAGAAACAGAGAAAATGGGGTTAACCGATGAAAGCAGAGATTAAGAATTTATTTCCTAAAAAACCAGAGCTTGATCCTAAAATATATGCATATACTGATAGGGCATATGCAGATCTATTAAAAATAGGTTATACGACTGTCGATGTTAAAAAAAGGGTGGCAGAACAATATCCTACAAAAAGACCCGGAGAACTCCCGTATAAAATTGTTTTTGAGGAGTCAGCACTAAGAGAAGATGGTACTTGCTTTGACGATCATGCTGTTCATCGGCTTCTTATAAAGAAAGGTGTTAAACGAAAAGGAGGTGAATGGTTTGCGTGCACTGCCCAGCAGCTTAAAGCTATCGTATTAGCACTAAAAACTGGAATAATTAATGAAGAGGACAGGACTCAAGACTTCAAAATGAGACCTGAGCAGGTCGAAGCCGTAAGAAGAACATCTGAATATTTTGCTAGTTTTAAAGAGGAAAACAAAATTCCTCATTTTTTGTGGAACTGTAAAATGAGATTTGGAAAGACTTTTGCAGCATATCACTTGGCCAAGAAAATGAACTGGAAAAAAATTCTAGTATTAACATTCAAGCCTGCTGTTGAAAATGCTTGGAAAGATGATCTATTAAATCATATTGATTTTAAGAACTGGCAGTTTTTTTCCAGGCACACCGAAGCTGATTATAAAAAACTGGATAAAAAAAGACCAATAGTATGTTTTGGATCATTTCAGGATTATTTAGGGAAGAATTCGTTAGGAGGTATTAAAACAAGGAATGAATGGGTGCATAAAACAAAATGGGACTGTGTTATCTTAGACGAATACCATTATGGTGCTTGGAAAGAACTTGCAAAAAACCTTTTCGATGAAGAAAAAGAGATAATTACAGGGGAAAAGGAATACGATGACCCTGAAGAACAAGATAAAATAGAATACTTGGAAAGTGTTATGCCGATAAAGACGAAAGGGTATCTCTATTTATCTGGTACACCATTTAGAGCATTGATTTCTGGAGAATTTATTGAAGAACAAATATATAATTGGACATATTCTGATGAACAACGAGCCAAGATGAACTGGAAAGGACCTAATAATCCTTATGAAGCTCTTCCAAGAATAGTCTTGCTGACCTACCAACTACCTGATTCAATAATAAATATCGCAAGTGGTGGGGAATTTAATACGTTTGATTTAAATGTTTTTTTCTCAGCCAGTGGTGAGGGTAAAGATGCGAAATTTATTTATGAGGATGACGTACAAAAATGGCTTGATTTGATACGTGGGCACTATTTAGCTTCGAATCTGGATAACCTTAAATTAGGGGCAAAAAAACCGCCATTACCTTATTCGGATGTTAGATTACTTAATATTTTGTCACATACACTCTGGTTCTTACCTAATGTTGCTTCCTGTTACGCAATGAAAAATCTGTTGATGCAAAAACAGAATAGTTACTATCACGATTATAATATTGTAGTTGCTGCTGGTGCTAGTATGGGTATTGGCCTAGATGCTCTAAAACCAGTTCAAAAAGCTATGGAAGAACCCTTGAGAAGTAAATCGGTTACATTATCTTGTGGGAAACTAACAACAGGTGTCACGATCAGACCATGGACAGGGATTTTTATGCTAAGAAATCTTACAAGTCCTGAAACATATTTCCAAGCTGCATTTAGAGTACAATCCCCTTGGACAATCAAAAATCCAGATGGAAAATCACCAAATTCTGAAGAGATTATTAAAAGAGAATGTTATATTTTCGATTTTGCACCGAATAGGGCATTAAAACAAATTTCAGATTACAGTTGTAATCTGAATCCTGAAGAAATAGATTCAGAAAAGAAGATCAAGGAATTCATTGATTTTCTCCCTGTTCTTGCTTATGATGGTAGTACAATGAAACAAATTGATGCTTCTGGTATACTTGAGATGGCCATGAGCGGAACAACAGCATCCTTACTTGCGAGAAGATGGGAAAGTGCATTGCTTGTAAATGTAGATAACAATACACTGAGCAAAATTCTAAACAACCCAAAAGCATTAGCTGCTCTAATGAATATTGAAGGCTTCAGAAGTTTAAATAGCGACATTGAACTAATTATCAATAAGTCAGAAGCTGTAAAAAAGGCTAAACAAAAATTAGCTAACAACGAGAATGTATCTCCAATGGAAAAGAAAAAATTGTCAGAAGAAGAGAAAGAATATATGAGCAAAAGAAAAGAGATACAAGAAAAACTTATCAAATTTGCAACAAGGATTCCAGTGTTTATGTACTTAACAGATTTTAGAGAAAGGACATTAAAAGATGTTATTACAAAGCTTGAACCTAACTTGTTCAAAAAGGTTACGGGATTGCAAGTAGAAGATTTTGAGTTATTAGTTAGTTTAGGAGTATTTAATAGCAATTTAATGAATGATGCGGTTTTCAAGTTTAAAAGATATGAAGATGCCAGTCTTTCTTATACTGGAATAAATAAGCATCCAATTGAACAGGTTGGTGGGTATGATATAGTAATTACTGCAAAAGAATTTAATGATAGAAAGTAAAAAGTCCATTTTTTTAGATCTCCCGGTCTAACTAAAAATATTGGAATTATGTAATACAGTACCTAAGTTGGCAATACCATACGGCTTAAGCTCCATGATTGGACGCCTATAAATTAACCAATTCACAGAAAATATATAATTTAGAATTACTTCGAAAGTTAATTATACCAAAAATGTTTCTCAACCAAGATCTCGTAGAAGATAAATCCTTTATAGCGTAGTTTAGAAGTAAAGTACTGAAATGTAATGATGATTTAATGGAAAACACAGAATCAGATAACGTATCTGCATCTCTATACGATTACTTCTATTATGATTACACAATTATATCAAAACTACTCGATCTAGATTATGTAGAAGATTTTCTTAAACAAAATGATATCAAACTAGAGGAGACTTGGAAAGCATATCTTTATACAATTGAATTAAGTATCACTGATTTATTTGACCAGATAGAAAGCTTCATAAACAACTATCTAATAAATAGATTCTTGACAGATTATGATGGTGATTTTCCAGAATACACTATTAAAAATTATCTAGAGAAAGACCCATACATAAAACGTATCTACTTACTTAATGATATCCGTAAAGAACTGATGGTATTACGGAACAATAAAGATTTTGGGAGAGAAAGAATATTGAATTTATTTAAAAAATTAAAAGAGGCTATTGATGAAATAGACATATTTATTACTAAAGAGTATAAGGTAAAAAAAGTAAATTTTGAATCAAAAGCCGTTAATAATTCCATTCTTAATTATATTATCAACATTTATGGATATGTTC
The DNA here is from genome assembly GCA_021851535.1 of Microcaldota archaeon. The sequence goes on from JAJZDT010000040.1 coordinate 16,472, forward strand.
GATATACCGACATCCCCCTTTCTCCGTCTTTAAGAACATTACAGACAAATAAGGTTCTTATAGATTATACTAGTAAGAAGCTAAAAAACCCAAAACGATACATGCAAGGATATGTTCTCTTTTTCTTTTATCTATGCAAAAGTTTTGGTGCAAGTATAAACTACAATATAAAAGATACTGTTAATAACCTAAACGAACTTAGGGAGCTTCATAGTATTAGCTCTAAGATATATGATGATAGTATTAGTGATCTAAGAAGATTCATAATCCATAATATATTTGAAATGACAGAAAAACCAATAATAAGAGTAAAGTATTTCAATAATGCAATAAATAGACCTGAGCAATTGGAATTTCTCTTAGGAAATTGTGATGTAAAAATCATAAACCCTAAAGAGTTTTTTGGTAAAGAATTTTTTTCTGGAGGTGAAATCAAAACTGATGACCTGCTCCTCACAATTCTTTATGGTGAACTTAGTAGACTAAAAATTGGCAAGAAATTAGAAATTATTCGTTTTTCACATTATATTAAGGAGAAAATGGAGGATACATGGTACAGTTATGCGTTTTATATGAACCCAGGTTATTGGTTAATATTTGATGGAGTAGGTTATGATACAAGTAGATTGAGATACCAATTGGATAATCTCCTTGAAAGTAATAAAGAAAAAATAGAATATACTAAACTAAAAATAAAGGATAACCTTTTAAGAGAATATTATAAAGAAAGAGACAGAGATATTCGCTTCAGAAATTATGAAAAAGGTTTGGAGGGAAATATGCTTGGGTTATTGACTGAATTTGTTGCTGTAATATATTTACTGAAATGCCTAAATGCAAACATTATTGGGATACGTTCAAATACTAGTAATACGGATGTTGATATTGAAGCAATAAAAGAAAATCAAAGTTTTATAGTTCAAGCTAAAAAATCTTTACCCGTAGAAAAAGTAGCTTTAAATAAAGCAATAAAAAAGATAAATAAAAACTTCAAAAAGCTTGAAAACTATAAAGTAAATAGTAACAAACCCATTAAAATTTTATTCTTTATTGGCTGGAGATACCCATCAGAAGAAAAAGAGCCGAAATCAGTTATTCGAACTAGAAAAATGTTCCTATTAAGAGAGTTACTAAAAAACAATATATCCCTAGCCTCATATAGTGATCTCGACGTTATTCTTACGATCAAAAAGGAGAATAGCTTAAATGGAATTATAAAAAAGGTTCTGGGATATCAAGACGGATTTATTTTTAGTTAGGAGGTGCAAAATTTAGGTTCTATATATAACCCCAAATCTGATTTGCTCCCATCGGGATTTGAACCTGAGATTGCAAGGGTGAGCTCACTTTTTCTTAGCTCAAGCATGCGTTTATCACTTTTAACAAGCATCCAAATTCTTTAGTAACAGTAGCACTACACGTAGCGTTATAACCAACAAC
>JAJZDT010000137.1 GCA_021851535.1 Microcaldota archaeon
TCAGACAACCCTAAGGATATACCGATTTTGAACAAGGTATAAAAGAAATGTTAGAATGGGCGCAAAAAGAAAAAGCGGAAGATAGATTTGAACAGGCGCAGAACGAACTAAAAGATAAAAAACTCATCTAATCTTTTGTAACTTTCGCACGGATGAACGACCATTAGCTAAAGCATATCTATACCATCTAAAGTAGCTACCCGCCCATTTAGCGATCTTGAAATTTGACTTTCCCTCACTTCTATCGGTCCAGATTGTAGGAACTTCTGTTATATTATAACCAAGAGCATATGCTTTTACTGTAATTTCCATGGCCATAGAGAAGCCAGCATCACTCTCAATAGTCATGTATTTGAATATCTTTCTTTTGTACATCCTGAAACTGTTTGTTACATCATGTGTGGGAATGCCTTTAATATAATATAATGAAAGACCTACGAACATGGAAAGTAGCTTTTTTATTAAGCTTTTTGAGTTTTGCGCCACCTGCCCACCACCATCTACATATCGTGATGCACATACAACATCATAACCTTTTTTTATTTTATTGTACATAATCGGTATATCCTTAGGGTTGTCTGAAAGATCAGACATAGTGACAAGCACAATGTTACCGGCAGATTTTGTAATTCCCGTCTTTATTTGGTTTGCTGCTCCACCGCCATATATACTTTTTAGAATGATGATCTGAAATTCATAACTATCTTTTATCCTGTTAAGAATTGGCAGTGTATTATCGTTGTCAAGAAAGTATACAACATAAGCCTTACATCGAATACCTCCTACTACATCATTAATACCATCAAGAACCTTTTTTATGTTCTTTGCTTCATTGTAGACTGGTATAATAATAGAAAGCTCCTCTCTCATGTTACTTCACTTACAATATACATTAATATGACTGTTTAAATCGTATTCTGAGGGATTTGAAAATCTTTAAACCTTTGCACATCCACTAAGAGACGTTGCATACAATGTTTCTACCATTTTGCATTTATAATACGTTTAAATGCGTATTGTAACTTTACTAGAAACACCACAGTTTAGCAGTACATTACCATAGCATATTGCAAAAGTTATAATAATTCTTTTTGTATCTTTATCTTTGGTGACTAAATGGTTCAGAATGGCAATGACCTTAAAACGGAGCTTCTATCAACTATAAGTGATAAGCAGCAGATATCATTTAACGATTTGACTGATATATATTTTAGCAGAGGTATAGGTAAAATAGAACTTAAATCAACGCTTGAAATGCTAGAGCGCGAGAATGCAATAGCGTCAAGGGCCAATGGTGGCATATTAACATACTATGTGCTTGAGAAGGAGCCCTTTAGAAAAGTGCTTATAGTGGAGGATGATAAAAATATAAACAAGCTTATGGCAATATCAATAGGTAAGGATTATGAGATAAATCAGATCTACGATGGCGGGAAAGCAATAAGTTTTATTAGAACTGAAAAACCGGATCTTGTGGTGCTTGATCTCATGCTACCAAATAAGGACGGGTTAGATATATGCCAAACAATAAAGACCGATAAAAGCACTAACAACATAATAGTAATACTAGTAAGCGCAATGGATCCAACAAGCAATAGGTTTAAGGGCATTAAATATGGTGCTGATTATTATATTAAAAAGCCTTTTGAGCCAAAGGAGCTCAGCGCGCTTGTAAATATATTTTTAAGAAAGAAGGGCAAAAGATTCGACCCACTAATCGATCTGCCTGGAGAGGAGAGGCTTTCATTAGAACTTGAACGCTCTATAAAAGAGGAATCAGAGTATATATTAGGTACTTTAAAAGTTGATAATATAAGCACGTATGCAAAAAGATTTGGGGAAAAATCAGCAATGGTTATACTAAGACTTGTATCACAACTATTACAGGATATATTAAAGAAGTATAATAATGAGCTTTTTGTAGGATTTTTAAACAGCACGCAATTTGTGATAGCGGGCAAAAAGGATATTGTTTCAAATACCGTGCAGGAGATAAGAACGGAGTTCGATAATGTATTCCCATTTATACTTCAAGACCAGGGATATAAGCCTGTGAGTTTAGATCTTCCAGAATTATTTGGAAAGGAGGAACCTCCAAAATTATTTATATCATTTATAGAATCTGATAAGAAAGAGAGAATCGCAAAGCGTGAAGAGGTACTTAAAGAAAAGAGCGCATCGCAAAGCGGAGATATAACTTCATATACATATGATGAACTCTACAAGATGCTTGGCGGATCTGGAAATCTTGATATAGTAATAACAAGAGAGAATAATAATGTTAAATTGAGGGTTGGTAAGGATGCGGAGCAATAGCTTTAATACTAAGAAAACACCAATGAGGGCGCAGGCAGCATTAGACTTTATAATGTCGTATGGGGTAGGAATACTGATAATAACACTTGCTCTATACATTGTATTTGAGCTTGGCATATTCAATCCTAATCTGCAGATATCACAATGCACACCTAATGTTGGATTTGGATGTGAGTCATATGCTGTCTTTTCCAATGGTACATTATATACGATACTTTCACAGGATACTAGTACAACTCTTAATATTACCGCAGCCGCATGCTCCACAAATATAAATACCACTACAAATGCACCACAATATGGAAATATACATATTCTAAGTGATAAAGTTGCTCCTGTATACTATCCTGATAGCTCGATGCTAAATGGCATAACCGCTTATAGTGGAAATATATTTACTTTAAGGTTAAATTGTTATAATTCACAGGGTATTGCTAGCTCGCAACTAGGAGGTCCATTTGTGGGCTATGTGTGGTTAAATTATACCTCTTCTGGACTTCCGAGCACAGAACATCAAGTTACTAGAGTAATAGAGTTTACTACTAAGTATACTTAGACTTACCTTAGCGTTATAAGATCTCTAAGGATACCTTTTTAATTATATATTGAATAAATAGACTAATGGTTTCATGCTAAAAATATACAAATTGCTATTGTTCGCGCTCTTATTTACTGGAGCCATTTCGTTTGTTAGTGCTGCATCTGTAAAGATAATAGAGCCATATAATGCTACAATAAACAACAATGGCAGTATTTATTTGGGTAGAGTTGGTCCGGGTCAGCCATTTTATATAACGGCACTGTCAGCAACACAAAATAGTAGCGGAACCACAATAGTTCGAGGTTGGAATGAGCTGAATGTGACTCATATACCAAAAGGTTGGATTGTTACAAATTCCTCTTTAAATACGCAATATTTATCAGTCGAAATAACACCTGCGGCAAATGCAAGTACATCAGAATATGCATTCAATGTAATTGCGCAGAATCTTGGCAATTATTCTAAATTAGGAAATGTGACATTTACCGCATATATTAATGTTACACCAGATGTATTCACTTTGAATGTATACCCAACTAGTATATCTACAGGTCCTGGTGAGCCGGCTGACATATACGTTACCATAAATAATACTGGTGTTTCAGATAGCCCCTTTTATATATCCGCATCAAAGCTTCCTGTATGGAATAGGACCGAGCAGGTCATTGCATTGCATCAGAATATAAAGACATTTGTATATCCTCTATACGAGAATGAACCTGGAGCATATGTGGCAAATGTCTCTGTTGTATCATCATCAAGCCCATTAGTTTTGGCACATCATAATGTTAATCTTACTATAATAGCATCGGTACCAAATGATTATCAGGCGATAGGAGATGGAAGCATAGGCTTTCCAATAATATATGAGCCTATATACGCCATAATGTATTTGATAAATGTCCTTGCTCGTATGGCCTAATATTTTAATTTGATTTCGTGATTATATGCCAAATAATGTAGATATAGAGAATAAAGTTGAATTCATAAATGTTGATTCATACGAGGATATACTAAAGCTTGCGTGCCAGTTTAATCACGTCTCTTTTCCTATTTACTCATATAAAATCCAAAAAAAGTATAGACTTATAGTTTTAGGTGAGCGTGATAAAAATATGTTTATAATCTATTACTATGATACAGAAAAGATACCAGATTATATATTATACAATCCGTACGCATCGGAAAATAAGATGAGTATTGCAAATGGCGATGCGCTTGAAATAAACAAATATAGAATAGAGATAATACCATTAAAGGCACCTCCTTTTTCACAAAGTAATAAAAGCTCAAATAAAATACGTAAGGTTGAGATGGACGGGCATAGGAGCCTAATACGCATGCTAATACTAAAATCAACAGCACAGGAGTATGTTGAACCAATATATACATTTAAAAAAGATGGGCAAAGATATCTTGCAGCATTTAATTTATTTCCCGATCAGAAGATATCCTCAATATTCTATTCAGAATACGATGGGGATATAAATGGTTTCATACGTTATAATCAAAAGAGCGATCGTATAGAAATGGTCGATAATATTAATGATCCCTCCGCATTTCATATAAAACTGATAAATTTATCTAAACCTTTCAGTTTCATATAATTTTTATTGTATTAGCGGTTAAATTTTATTTTTTGGCCGATTATAACATTGTTATTATCCAAGAATTTAAATTTTGTTTCTATCACATAATTTGAATTATTTGTAGGAGTGTATATAGGGCATTGCGTGCTGTTTATACATGCACTCGCATTTTTGACAATATAAACTATTTTTCCATACGTATTATTGCTAATATTTTGGCTTGCATTTATCCATATAATATCCAAATTCGTATATGTATTATACATCCAAAAGTTCCATATACTACTTTTATTGAATTCAAATAGCATGAATGTTTTATTATTTATTGTACTATTCATTAGTCCGTGCTCCCATTCGCTAAGATTGTATGCGTATCTTGTAAAGTTATACGTTTTATTATTTATTGTGAATGAGCGTACGGAGTTTTGATGCGAAATTTGCGTTGCGCCAAAATATATAGTAGATACATATATAACCGATAAAAAAATTAGAGCAATGAGAATTGCCACACATATAATTTTTAAATAATGCATATTATCATTGGCCATTCTCACTTGATTTATCGCTATTCTCCTGTAATACTTCATCATCATTTTTTTTGTTTAATGTTTTTCTACCACCGCGCTTCTCCTGTTTTGATGTTCTTGCACCAGAGAATTCAAGTGTTATATCCTCCTCAGTTTTAGAATCCATCCACTCTTTTATGTATAGTGCAATGTTTCTAAGCGGTTTTGTAAAACGGTCCGTTAATGAATATATATTATTTTCATGTTTTAATATGCCTATTTGAACTCCAAAATCAAGATAACGTTTTGCCGTTGCTATCGGTATGGCACTAGGCACATCTTTTAGTTTTATGCCGTCTTTTTTCTTTGCTTCCAAAAGTAGAAGCGCAAATCTATAGGACTCTGTCTCATTTTCAAAGAATATATTTGCTATTGTTTTAACATTAGGTTCTTTTAGCTTCTCTTTTAGCGGCGCATCCTCAAATTCCCAATATTTTATCGCCATAAAATCAACTTCATATAATATATCTTAATGTATACTATAAATATTCAATCATTTATGAATGTTACTACATCTCCATCCTTTAATATATGTGTTATCCCAACGCGCTGATTGCTAAATTTTGCACTAGGGCCATCTATATATGCACATTTGAATTGATCTAATATTTGTGTATGTATCTTTTTTGCTGCAATGCCTACAGTAGATCCTGTTTTTAGTATCATGGGCTCTCTTTTTTCAGATTCTATTCTAGGCCTCATATAAATTGTCATTATGCCTAAATTATCATAAATGGATTTAAGCAGAACATCTATGTTTTTATTATCAATTACACTTATTGGTACTACGGCAATGTTATATTTTTTTGATATATTATCAGCAATAGTTGCATAGTTTTTGACAATATCTATTTTGTTTAACGCAACAATCGCAGGCATATATGCTGCTTTCTTTGAAATTATGGCTATCATCTCATCCTCATTTACAATGCTTCTTATTCTCACAGAGCAGTTATGTATTCCAAAACCCTCCAATATTGCTGCGATTGATTTGTCATCAATTCCCGATTTATTTATCTCTATTTTTATACCAGGGATTTTTGTCTCTAATATCTGCACGTCAGGCCTTTTTTTATTTATAAATATGTTTAATTTGAATAATTCATCCATGACTATATCCATCTGTTCTGGTATTTTTGCATCTATTACAAATAGCATAAGCTCTGCGCTTTTGGCTGCGGCAAGTACTGTTTTACCTCCTCCAATGCCAGCATGGGCATTTTCAATTATACCTGGAAGATCAAAGATCTGTATATGTGCATCTTTATAGAGCATCATGCCGGGAACGATGGTTGTAGTTGTGAATGCATACGCTGCAACCTTTGATTTTGCATTAGCAATTCTATTTAAAAGGGAAGATTTTCCAGCGCTTGGGAATCCCACAAGAGCTACTGTTGCATCACCTATCTTTTTAC
>JAJZDT010000032.1 GCA_021851535.1 Microcaldota archaeon
ATTTGTAATTGGAATAGTACTTGTAGTACCAGTTGCCCCAGATGTTTTAGATACTAAAGTATTTGATGGGAGTATATTAGATGTGATGTTTTGTGGTGGTATACCCATATCTATAATTCCATGATTGTAGTATATTTCAAATGGTGCGTGAAATACAACCCATGCGCCTGGATAATTAGTATTATTTTGAATTGTGTTATTTTTAGAATTATAAGTCCAATTCATATAACTATTATAGTTGCCAAAATTATATGCTATAGAATTATAACTGCCGCCGCCAAACTGCATTGCCGTGAATGTATTATTGCCATTTAAGATTGTTGTTATATTACGAATATTTCCATTTGGCGTTGTAAATTTTATGCTTGTTGTTATCTGATTATTTACCGCAAAACCATAGGCGTATGATATGTTATATGGCAATGGTGAAATAGACATATTCTGAGGTTTAAATAATATAATTGAAAAATTGTAATTGGGATATGTCCTGTTTCCTATTAATATGTAGGTATTTGGCGGGATTAGAACAGTAACATTCCCAAAATTTAATCTTGCTCCAACTACCCCATTTACGCTATTATTAATCTCGCTTATCTTTAGTAGACGCGGTGTTGGTGGAATAGGTATATAATTGTTTGATAGATTTGGTGGTGTGATGTTGTTTGAAGAGATTATAGTATTATTGTATTTTACCACATTTATATAAAGAGTTGTTGGGGTTGTTTGTGTATCATTCCCAGTAACAATTATAGATAGGTTATATAACATCGGATATGTATTTTGACCTGCGTTTATCGTCAACTTACCGGAAAATGGTGGGACCCCAGACATATTTGTTAATGATACCGTTATACCATGAGAATTTAGTACATTGATATTTGTCAAATTTATTTTACTATATCCAGATATGCCGCTAATAAGTTCAACATTATATAAAGTATTTGCCGATCCATATTGAGGCAGCATTAATGTATTATTATTTGAAACAAACTGTGCGGTATTTGTAGATGCTGAAACTGCCGCCGCCAAACAGAGTGTTGAAATCATCAATACGAGTAATAGTTTATACATTCTATCAGCTAAACAGATACATGTAATTTATTTATATTTTGTTATTTTACTATGGCTGCATCCAGTCTATCTCATAATATTCAAATTCGCTGCTGGGCAGCTTTATCTGTTTTATTTTATAATAAGTTACTGAGGTTTCTCTATCAGCTATTGCAATTATTAATTCTGAATTCCTTGCACGAGCCTCATTTATTATAGCTGATAGTTCACTACCGCCAATATACTCATCCTCGCTTAAAGAGAGCATAGAATATTTTGGTATATCCTTTCCAGGAACCTCTGTAACCCCATTTTTCCTGTAATATAATACAAAATCTATCGAGAGCTTCTTTTTTCTGCTCCTACCAGGAATTGCAAGTATGAATGTTTTTCTTACAGAATGTGCAACTCTTATTACTCTTGCCCATTCTGATATTAATAATTTTAAATCTCTTGGAAACACATGTATTACATGCTTTGAATGTATCCATTCATCATTCTTTATAGGCTGAGCACCTGGAAAATATATTCTAAAATGCGTGCCGAATTTAAATCCAGTTTTTAATACATACCCATTATCGCGCCAGTCCGCATATATAGAGTATAACTTTTGAAAATCAGATCTTCTGGAAGTGGCAATTGCTATTATTTCATTTTTGGTATATCCTTCTATATTTAATATACCCTTCTCCATCAAAAAAAGCGTCTCGTATATATCGAGTTTGTTCAAACTTCCGTGATCGCTTGCTTTATATGTTCCGTACTGGCCAAACCAATGATTATTATATAATTCACGACCCATATCGCTTTTATCTATAATAGATACCAGATCATCCTCAAAAAATACGCCAGTTACATCCTTTATGCTTATCTTTAATTTAGTTGATGGATATGCCTTTACATTTATCTGTTTATCCTTCTTTATACTACCATCATTGCCATGCTCTTGTGGGTATTCTATTACAAGACCTCTATCCCGCCAATCTTTATATGTAAAATATCTTGCCATGAACTTATTATTTTTATTAAATAGCATTGCTACATCATTAAATGTTAGTTTTTTGCCAGAATCAGAAATACATTCTGCCTTACGAACATCTATAACATATAATGCCTCTTCAGGACGTAATGTATATTTATTTAAAACTTTTATCCCTATATGCCCGTTTCTTAAGTTATCCTGGCTTGACTGATCCACTACATAAATGCTTTTTGTTTTTTCTTCAATGTTTATAAGTAGACCCAATTTATCAACCATATATTACCTTAACCATCTCTTGCTCAATTTCTGATAATTTTGCAGGAATTACAATAGTGCGCATGCCCTTTAGCTTATTTAATGTGCGTGCATCCTTTATATTTAAAAATGCTCTATATTCATCATTTTGTGAGAGTTGCTCTATAATTATTATTTTTGTTGAATCGTTTATTATTCCAAATTTATGTACAGATTCAGCATACTCCATATATTTTATTGCTTCATTTATTGGTATTGATGATGACTCCTTCTGATCATAATCGAGTAATAATATAGTATGTAAATTATTATCCATGTTCTTTTTTATTGTATCATAGAAGGATATAGGTTTATAATGCTCACTCCAACGTGCAATTGTTACTATCCGTCCAAATCTATAAAAATCTAAGCCGCTCTCTCCCATTATCGCGCTTATAATAGAACTTGAATGTATTACCTTTATAGAAATATTAAGTTTTGATGCTGTTAAAAATATTATTTTATGTGTCGTTGCAATTAAAGGATCTCCACCCACAAGTATTGTAATATCCTGCTTCTTAGAAATTAGCTGGTCAATATGCTCCTCTAAATCTTGGCGTGATAGTTTTTTGATATTTTTATTTATTAGCGACTCTATATTCTTTATCTTTGACTCTGATATGCTGCTAGTATATACATCAATAAAGACATCATTAGAGACTTTGCAGGCTTGAATGCCTTCTATAGTCATTCCATCTTCAGATATACCAGTACCTACAAGAAATAGCATTAATGCACCAATTAACCCTTAACTCCATCCTTAGTTATTCTTATTATGCATTCACCTTCAGGCATACTAGGTGAATCTACAAGCCTTACTATTCTTTTATCCTCCTTACTCTTTCTCATATAAAGGCGCGTACCAGCAGCATGAGCCATTACATTGCCGCCTATTGGAGTTGTAGGGTCGCCAAATAGAATTCCAGGATTATCCATTACCTGATTGGTTACATAAACGGCAAGATCGTATTTATCTGATAGACTCTGCAGCTTATGTATATGCATATTAAGCTTCTGCTGCCTCTCGCCTAACGCACCCCTACCTATAAATTCGGCCCTAAATAGAGCGGTTAATGAATCCACAACTATTAGCTTTATGTTTTTCTCCTGTATGAGCTTATCTGCACGCTCAACAGTTAATATCTGCTGCTCAGTAGTTTGAGCCCTAACATATATAATATTTTTAAGCACCTCTTCAGGATCTAGGCCGCTATTCTTTGCTATCTCCTTTATACGCTCAGGCCTAAATGTTCCTTCAGTATCTATAAACAATACATTTCCGCCAAGACCAGACTTCTCTCTTGTTTGCTGCGCATTTACTGTTAATTGGAATCCTAATTGTGTTTTGCCACTTGAGAATTTACCATAGCTCTCCGTTATGGAATTAGTTTCTATACCCCCACCAATCATATCATTTAATGAATCACTACCTGTACTTATTTTACCTAATATTAAGCGTTTTTCAAATACCTCAGCTCCTGTAGAATAATTAATAGTTGTTGATTCTTTTGCCACCTGAACCGCTTTCTTTGCAGCATCGACGCTCATGCCAAAATTTTCTGATAAATCGTGGGGATTAGCTATTGCTACCTTCTCTAGCGAATCTATTCCGGCAGCACGCATCTTCTCAGCAGTTGTCTCCCCGATACCTGGAAGATCCTCCAATTCCCTTACTATTTTATCCTTAACCATAATAAAACCCGCAAGATCTGCAAACCATTTATATATTATTATACTAAAGCTATATAAATTAAGATTACAAATTAGATAAGAATTGTGCGTTTTAGTTATATTTTTGAGAATAAGTGCCAGCGTGTAACACACGCTGGCAAGGCGACCAGTTCTTCACGACCTTTCTACAGTAGAGAACCTGTAATTTAATATAAAAAAGAATATTTAAAAAGATTTGTAATTAGCGGAATTATATCATAAATATGGAATTTTATGGGATTTTTAACACTCAGCCTGCCAGCGTTGGTTGCTGCGATAATACTTGGTATATTACTGATAATATTTGGTGGGATTTTTGGCCCGCTTATGATAGCTAGTATGATACTTTTTTTAGTGCTTTCAGCTATAGTTACAGCGTTTGGAATAATAAATAAGAAAAAGATTGGTGTTGCAGAAAAGGATAGAGGCATAAAGAATGTCATTGCTAATGGCCTTGCACCACTTATTTTTTCAATTCTATTTGCGTATTATATGTCCCAGGCACATATTTCATACATATTAATTCTTGGTTTTGTAAGTAGTGTTGCGGCAATAACCGCAGATAAATTTAGTAGTGAAATAGGAGTCCTTAATGGAAGCCCTACTATGATATTTAGCCTAAAGAAGGTTAAAAAGGGTACAAGTGGGGGTGTAACCAAACTTGGCCTAATTTCTGGATTTTTAGGCAGCACGCTCATAACAATACCTGCAACACTTATGTACTTTCTTATATCTGGCACATATTACAACTATTATATTGTGACTCTTATAATATTTATTGGATTTTTAGGTAGTATATTTGACTCTATTCTAGGTTATTTTGAGGAATTGGGTTTTGGCAATAAATATACATCTAATTTTATTGCTAGCATAATAAGTGGGCTACTGCTCGTAATAATACTTCTAATATAATTTTAGATATATGCGCCAATCGGGATTTGAACCCGAATCGCGAGCTATTTCCTATTCAGATTGGGAAGCTCGTGTCCTAACCAGATTGGACTATTGGCGCATAAGCAAAATTCTATCTTATATATGGCATTCCATGATCGCTTTCTTGAGGCAGTTGAGGCATTGGATTATTCATCTTTCCCTCCATCTTATTTATTTTATCCGCAACCTTCTTTATTATTACATCAAGTTCGTCGGTCTTTATCTTTAGATTAAGTATTTCTGATAATATATTTATGACTGATTTTGCAGCCTGCGCATCATAATCTACAAATGCCTCACCCATTAAGCACGCTCCCTCTATACCATGGCGTTTACCAAATACAGGTATCATACCTGCCGCGCCCCATATAAAGCCCTTAGATTCGCCAAATATTACCCCTTTATCCTTTAGCTCTTTTATTAAAGAGGTATTTGTAACATTTCCAAATACTCTAGGCTTTTTCATATCTCCAGCATTTGATATGTAACCACCAATAGTGTATATGAATTTGCCATTTAATTCATTTATAAAAAACTCAGTTATACGCTCATTTATATCATATTGACCCTCAGGACTCATAGGTTGAAAATCTCCAGTTAGTATAACAATGTCATTTTTGATATTTTTTGATCTAATTAGATAGAATTTATTGCTCATCATCCTAATTGTGCCTTTTTTTGTCATAAGAACCTGATTAGGTAGATGGGGTGAATATAGCGTAGCTATGCGTTTTGCCTTAAACTCTTTTTTAAGATGAGCAGCAACTATCTTCCCTATATTCCCTATACCTGGTAACCCAACAATAAGTATTGGGTCGTTAAGCTTTATATTCGCGTTTTTGATTATTATTGTATCCTTCATTTTATCACCTAAAAAAAGTATTATACACTATTATAAAATAGTATAATTAAGTTATTATGTTTTTGTTATATGTTATCCATTATGTCGGATTTCTCTCTTTTTAACTTCTCTTTTTCCATAACAAAAACGCCATCGCTAAATAGATCCGAAACAGAATCCGTTGCTTCCTTTAATTTTTTTTCAGCTTCCAGATAGTCACTTGCTTCTACAAGTAGTCTATATTTAGGCGCGCTTATATATTCAACTGTTACGCCTATTTTAATCATCTTTGCAAGCGCTTCTCTTATCTGTAATATACCATCTTTTGTGTTATATGTTGACATAGTTAAGGTATATACGACCTTATACACCTTCTCTTTTTTATTTGACTCTATTATGTTTATTATTGCATCCTTTAATTTCTTAGATATCTTTAATTTGCTAAACGCTTCCGTATTATTATTAGCATTCTTCATAAATTCAGTAAATGAAGGAAATGAGGATAATATGATTTTTGTAGTAGCCTCTTTTTCCTCATTTGTTGTTATTTTAACCTCTTTTAAAGCTTGCTGATATATTGCCGTTAAGCGTTTTTGATTATTATTGTATCCTTCATT
>JAJZDT010000097.1 GCA_021851535.1 Microcaldota archaeon
TTGGGTTATGAATATATAATTCGCCTCCTATATTTGAAGATGCAAAAAAACCAAGTAGCGTTTTAAGTTTCAATGAGGTATTTGATTTAGAAAAATTCAAATTTATTTTACTGTTAGAAAATATTTTTATCATTTCATCTTGAGAAACTCTACCACTGCTCCACCCAGAACCCCAGCAGGAAACATTAAAACCAGCATTTTTAAGGACATTTATAAATTTAGCTCTATCATTGTATTTCTGCCCAATAAAAGTTATATCATATTTTTTAAATGATGATTTTGGTTTATATAAAAATTGATTGACTCCCCATTGCGTTTTTATAACATTTTTAAAACCAAGTTTTTTGTATTTTTCTAAAGAGTTTTTATCAGTAGTTGAAAAAGAACTAAATGCGTTTGCCCAATATTTAGAAAAAACATTAAAACGCCAATGATCATCAGAAAACCAATTAAAAGTTTTTACTCCACTATCAGTTATTTTTTTTATTGTATTGAATTTTATTTCGTTACGAAAAATAAAGAAAAAACACAAATCAGGGTTTATTCTTTTTACTTCATTTAAAAGTATTTGATTCATTTTATTTATTCCATATTTAATTAATAGTTCATCGAATGGAAAATACGTTACTTCATTTCTACCTCCATTCATTTTGATTAATGAGTCATAAAAATTATAATGTTCGAAACTAAATCCATTTTTAGGATTTCCATAATCATATTTCATACCGATATATAATATTTTCATATATTATCAACTAACCATACAGCGATTCTGCCAAATTTATTAATCTTTTTGTAACAGAATAGTAATTACCCTTCGTCTTAGCAAATTCATACCCATTATTGATGTATTTTGTATATAAATTTTTATCGTTAGTTAAATTTTTTATTATATTATTAATGTCATTTGCATTTTTTATAAGAATTGCATTGCCATCAGTTGCTTTAACAGCGCTAGGGTTATCAGTTAAACAGATGCATCCATATGCAAGCGCTTCAAAAACTCTTTCTGTAACAACCTTATTTTTTATATTTATCTCTGAATGAAATCCTAATGAAAATTTTGACCTCTTGTATATATCGATTCGTTCATCTTCAGATATATATGGAGGCGTTGGTACAATTTTATATTTATCTTTTCCTATAAATTCAGAGTAAATGTTTGATTTATATGATTTGTTACCAACATATGAAAGTATAATATCTTTTTTTGAGTATCGCTCTATTTTCTTTGGATCGATATCAGCCGCAAACGCTATTGGAAAAACATTTTTGTTATTTTTACAAAAATTATACCACGATTTTGCAGCATAGGGCATGCCAAAATTATGTTCACCCGTAAATATTACAGGAATTTTATTTTTATCAAAAAGGTCTTTCTCCTTATCCCATGCCCATGCAAGAATTATTACATTATTTTTAATCGCTCTTTTGCCTAATTTCTTTATGTAATGTTTTTGTATGGATTTTGATAGATAATCAAAAAAATTCAGAACATCTATTCTCATTATTAGATCGGGAATCAATCTTAAAATATTGCCTTTTTTATTTTTACCACCAAAGCTTTGATACAAATTATGATTTGATATCATCACAAATCCAGGCTCTTCTATATCATTTATGTTGCTTATTATTTTTACGTTATAGCCATTATATTTGAATCCATTTGCAAATTTTTTAACAAAAAAAAGATGGTTTGCAGCATGAGGAAGAATAAATGAGTCCATTATATAAAATGTTTTCATAGTATCATTGCCGATTATTTAAATATTTTATAAATTTACCCACACCAGACTCAATATTAGTTATTTCAATATTAAAAGAATTTAATTTATCATTATTAGATACCAAATTTTCCACATAATCTTTATCTTTTTTAATGTATTTTGCTTCTATATTGCTAGATAATTCTTTGTTTATTATTTGTATTAAGTTATTAAAACTTGTAGATTTACCACTACCAACATCCATTATACCAGTTATTTTATTCTCGTATAATTTTGTAATTATTTTTACTATATCTTCAATTAATATAAAATCACGCGTTTGCTCGCCATTACCATAAATTATAGGAGAATGTCTATCCATAATTGATTTTATAAATAGGTATATTACACTTGCAAAATCATTTTTATACTCCTCACGCTGGCCGTATCCTGCAAAAATTCTAAGCCCTACACTTTCAACAAAATCAGAATATGCAGATGCTATACCTTCACATGCAAGTTTTGCAGCGCCGTAAATGTTCTTTGGTTTTGGATACATATTTAGTGTATGCATTAAGTCATTATTACCATAAATACTCCCAGATGAAGGATATATGACTCGTATATTATTTTTTTTGGCAAATTCAAAAACATTTAGAGCACCAATTACAGTTTCAGAATATCGTGAGTGTAAATTATCCTTAAAAAGTATAATTGACGATGGAGCTGCAAAATGCATTATACAATCAATATCTTTTGGTATTTTTTCTAAAGATTCCTTTTTAGTTATATCACACTGATAAAACTCATTTACATTATCTTTAATATCTTCATACTGAATACGGCTGCTATAACTAAAATTATCTAAACCTATAATGTTATTATTTTTAGATATAGATATTGCAAGATTGGACCCAATAAAGCCACATATCCCAGTTATTAAAATAGTACCTCTAGACATCATATCAACATTATTAATTGGAATTCAATTTAATACATTAATATATTAAATATTAAATAACCAACTTTGCACTATTGACCAAACACTTTTAATATTTTTAATGCTATGCTATGTTATGGGACTTCTTATACTTGTACGCCATGGAGAGAGTATGGCAAATGTTCAACATGTGCTCTCAGATTACAAAGATAAGTATAGCCTTTCTGAGATAGGTGAGGATCAAGTGGAAAAAACAGGAATAGAACTCAAACGCTTTAAGATAAGTAAGTTTTACACAAGTCCCGTATTACGCACACTCCAGACCTCAAAGATTATAGCAAAGCACATTAAAATAGAGCCTATAATAGATGATAGGCTCTGGGAGAGGCATTTTAAAGAGATGAATGGAATGAGATCCCTTGAGGGATATTGGAGATTTAATACAAATAAAGAGTTTGAAAGTTGGAAGTCTGTTGAAATAAGAACATTATCTTTTATTAATGACCTTAATTTAAATGCATGTACGCTCGCTGTTACACATCATGATATAATATCAAATATTATCGGCAGCATATATGATATGGATGAACTCCAATCGTATGGAATTACACCAAAATATGCAAGCATGACCATATTAGAATTAAAAAAGAATAAAACACTTGAATTATTAGGAAGCAGCCTGCCAAAAATCCCTGATACTTTAATTAAAAAAATACCAAACAAATACCTTTCTTAAACGTTTTCTATTGTGAATCAAATACTTTGATATTTGACGTATTGTATGAGGATAAAGTAACCTATATATATTATGAGCGCGGCATAGGTTAACGTAAATTAAAATTTTAAAACACAGATGAACTAGCCAAAAATTAATAGGTATAGATATGACGATTTTAAAAGATATAAACGTAAAATATGAATATACTACGCTACATTGGGTTGCAAAAGAGGGAACTGTCAAAATTATGAGAATTTTGATTGGATGGGGGATTAATTTAGATACGAAAGATAGAAAGGGAAGAACAGCACTGCATGTTGCTGCGGAGTGGGGAAGAGAGGATATAGTAAAAGAATTGATTGAGAATGGCGCAAATGTTAATATAGTAGATAAAAATGAGGAGACGGCGCTGCATGCTGCTGCTAGGAGAGGATTCGTTAAAATTGCAACGATTTTGATTGAAAATGGGATAAATGTGGATCGGATGAACAAAAATGATAAAACAGCAACGGACATTGCAATTCAATATAGGCAAAATCAAATTGCAGGATTAATTGAGGATTTTATCAAAAAACGCAACGCTTTGGATATTTTGAATACAGACATGGATGAATTGGTGAGAAGAGCGGATGAGAGTGCGAAGAGGCTTTGCAGAAGAGAGTGATATTATGGCAACTGTAACAAAATTAACACCGATGCAGAAAGAACGTAATGATGAATTAATAACTGCTGCAAAAAATGGAGATATTGATCGTGTAAAAGAATTGATCACGATAGGCGCGGATGTGGATGCGAGGAATAATCTAGGAAGAACAGCGCTGCACGAAACTGCTTGGTATAAGTATATTAAAATTGCAAAAATTTTAATTGAGAAGGGGGCGGATGTGGATGCGAAAGATAACAGGGAGTGGACGGCGCTGCATTGGGCTACTGTAAAAGGAAATGTTGAAATTGTGAAGATTTTGATTGAGATGGACGCAGATGTGGATGCGAGAGATATTTATGGGTGGACGGCGCTGCATGTTGCTGCTGGAAATGAACGTGTTGAAATTACGGAGGTTTTGATTGAGAAGGGCGCAGATGTGGATGCGAAGAATAAAAATGAAAGGACAGCACAAGAACTTGCAATAGAAAATAAACATTATCATATTGCGGAACTGATTGAAAATGCTAAAAGAACAGGTGCGAAAAATAAAAATTCTAAAAAAGAAGTTATAATTACCATCAAAGACATTGACATTTTGAATATGGATATGGATGAATTGGTAAGAAGGGCGGATGAGAGCGCGAAGAAGCTTTGCAGAAAGGAGTGAGATCGTGGCGAATGTAACAAAATTAACACCGATGCAGAAAGAGCTTAATGATAAATTGATAAGTGCTGCGGAGAACGAGGATATCAATAATATAAAAAATTTGATTGAGAAGGGCGCAGATGTGGATGTGAGGAATTGGTTAAGGAGGACTGCGCTGCATTATGCTGCTAGCGAAGGAAATGTTGATGTTGCAAAGGTTTTGATTGAAAACGAGGCGGATGTGGATGCGAAGGATGATGATGGGTGGACGGTGCTGCACTGGGCTGCTTGGAATGGAAATGTTGATGTTGCAAGGGTTTTGATTGAGAAGGGCGCGGATGTGGATGCGAAAAATAAAGATGGGGAAACGGTGCAAGAAATTGCAAAAAAATATAGGCAAGATTATGTTGTGGAACTGATTGAGAATGCTAAAAAAACAGATAGTAGAATTTACAATAAAGATATTGATATTTTGAACATGGATATGGATGAATTGGTGAGAAGAGCGGATGAGAGTGCGAAGAGGCTTTGCAGAAGTAAGTGAGAATATGGTAAATGTAACAAAATTAACACAGATGCAAAAAGAGCGTAATGATAGATTAATAAATGCTACGACGAACGAAGATGTTGATAGCGTAAAAGAATTGATTGAGAAGGGGGCAGATGTTAATGTGAAGGATGATTTAGGAAGAACAGCACTGCATATTGCTGCTTGGTATAAACATATTGAAATTGCTAAAGTTTTGATCGAAAATGGGGCGGATGTGGATGCGAAAAATAATGACTGGGAGACAGCGCTGCATTTTGCTAATATAAGTGGAAGTGTTGAAGTTGCAAAAGTTTTGATCATGAATAATATAGATATAAATGCGAGTGATAAATATGGGAGGACGGCGCTGCATATTGCTGCGGATTGGGGAAGAAAAGACATTGCAAACGTTTTAATTACAGAAGGGGCGGATGTGGATGCGAGAGATAATAATAAATGGACAGTACTACATCGTGCTGCTTGGAAAGGATGTATTGAAATTGTTGAAATTTTAATTGCGAGAGGGGCAGATGTGGATGCGAAGAATAATTACTGGGAAACGGCGCTGCATTATGCTGCGGATTGGGGAAGAAAAGAAATTGCAAACGTTTTAATTATAAATGGCGCGGATGTGGATGTGAGAGATAAATATGGGAGGACGGCGCAAGAAATTGCAATAAAGTATAAACAGTATCAGATTGCAGAACTGATTGAGAATGCTAAAAAAGAAGTTAGAATTGCTCACAACAGTATTGACATTTTGAATATGGATATGGATGAGCTTGTAAGAAGAGCGGATGAGAGCGCGAAGAGGCTTTGCAGAAGGAAGTGAGAGTATGACAAATACAACAACATTAACACCGATGCAGAAAGAACGTAATGATAGATTGTTAATCGCTGCAAAAAATAGTAATATTGATAGAGTAAAAGAGTTTATTGATAATGGGGCGGATGTGGATGCGAAAAATAAAGAAGGGAGGACGGCGCTGCATTATGCTGCTTGGAATGGAAATGTTGAAATTGTAAAGATGTTGATTGAGAATGGGGCGGATGTGGATGCGAAGGATAAGTGGGACGATACGGCGTTACATAAAACTACGTATTGGGGGAATGAAGAAATTACAGAAATTTTGATTGAGAATGGGGA
>JAJZDT010000030.1 GCA_021851535.1 Microcaldota archaeon
TCATGTATAAATTTCATAAAAAATGGCAGCAAGCAAAGAATAAACAGATTATTGAGATGGCAATAATGGATTATTTATCTCAAAGCAAATAATCAATATATCATCGTTCCAGATTTACCATTTAATATTTCATTTAACTTAAATATATTGCCTATGTATGCCTTGCTTCCGCCATTTTTTATGAAATTTATACATGATTCTATTTTCGGCTTTATAGTACCGTTCTCGAAATTATCTAAGTTTTTTGCAAGATCTGATGCCTTGATTGATTTTATCGCACTCTTCTTATCTATATAATCTGAATAGACGAATTCAGCATTTGTTAATATTATAAGTTTATTTGCACCTATCGAATTTGCAAGCAACTGACTTGTTCTATCCTTATCGATAACTGCGGACATACCAATAAATGATTTATTTTTAGGGACTATTGGTATTCCGCCCCCACCACAGGTTATGATTATATTCTTCTTTATTAGGCTATTTATTGCATCAATTTCGAGTATGCCTTTTGGCTTAGGAGATGGAACTACCATCCTATATTTATTATTAACTTTTATATAATTGAATTTGGTCATTTTTAACTCATTATTTAGTTCCTTTTTTGTATAAAATGGACCTACTTGCTTTAAAGGATTTTTAAAAGCGCTATCATTTTTATCAACATAAACATGTGCCAAAATTACAGAAATAGTAGATTTTATTTTTAATTTATTTGCAGTATTTTTTAACGATAATTCTATTATAGAACCAATAGATGCTTGTGTTTCAGCATTTAACAGATATAGCGGCAATTTTGGAACCTCTAATTTTGCATGCTCATTTCTATTTATCTCATCTCCTACCTGTGTACCATTACCATGCGTTATTACCATTTCACAGGACTTGGATAGTTTTATTAGATCTAATGATATTCTATCCATATTCAGCCTCTCGTTTGAGACATCCTGATTACCAAAAGGATTCATAAGTGCGTTACCACCAAGGGCAACAACAATGCGGTCCATATTATAAAAATGATAGAGAACATATAATAAATATGTACAAATCTATTGTTGCAAAAGAATATTATATTTTAATATCAATATTATTTATGTGAAAGTCCAATATAAAAATGAAAAATTAGACCCGCGTGCACTGTTAAGAAGACTAGATAGTATCGATATGCAGAATTATGAATCATTACACAAAGCAGGAATGCAGATGATTAAAGATTTTCTTTATGAAGACGCAATAGAACTGTATACAAAATTAATAGAGTTTAATGCTAAAGACAAACGCCTTTATTATTATATAAGTATTGCATTTGCTTCAAGAAATAATATAGATAACGCAATCAAATCCTTAGATAGCGCAATAGAGATTGATAAGGGATTTAAAGAGGCATATCTTTATAGAGGTATATTACATACTATTTGTGGAAAACTACATCTTGCCGCAGACGATTTTGAATGTGCAACAGGAGATGAAAAATTATCTGATCTTATAACTTTATTAAACTATAATAAGGAACTTGGAAATGGAAGAAAAAAAGATGCAAAAGTAATTGCAGATGCGTTCTTATCAAAACAGAATGAATTCTCTTTGGACATGGAATTATCACATATTATGTAGGCAGAAGTACGTGTTTTAATGGACTACTTATTAATAGGGGGCAAAAGCTTAACAAAGCAAATGATAAAGGAGCATAATAATGGATGCATACTTTCTGATGGCGTAATACGTGTTAATGATCTATCTGATACAAACGATATCTTTTCACATGAGGTATATAAGATAGATATTGAATCGAATATAGATTACTTATCCATTGCAAATTCCATTAAAAAAATAATAGATAGCAACTACTTGTTTAAAATAAAATGTTTTATTCGAGGAAATGATAGCTTTAATAAAAACAGTATTGGGTATAACAGCAGAGATATTGAAGTAAATGCCGGTAAGATCTTAGAGAATGAAGGTTTTAAAGTAAGCCTTGAAAACCCTTCGATTACAATTATAATAAATATAATAAATAATAAAAGTTATATAACGAAAATTTCTGGAAATTATTTGGTGCACAATAAAACGCATATAAATAGAGCAGGATTTAAATTAGCAGAAGCATTTGATTATTTTAAAATAGATATTGAAAAATTAAAAATTAAAAAAGCATTAGATATAGGAGCTGCTCCAGGAGGCTTTAGTTACGAGATGGCAAAAAAAGGCATAGTAGTTGATGCAATCGATCCGGGATTACTAGATAGCAAACTAGTTGATATACATATAAACCACATAAAAAAAAGAATAGAGGATTTTTCCACCGATGTAGTATATGACATGATAACAAATGACATGAACATATTTCCATTGGAATCTGCAAGGATTGTACTTAGATTAAAAGAAAACCTAAAAGATGGAGGAATTGTTATAATGACTATAAAATGTATAAACAAAAAAAGCTACTCTTATTATATGAAACAGGTGCAGATGGAGCTAAAAGACTCATTTGAAAACTTCAAATTCAAACATCTTCCCCATAATAGAGCTGAACTTACAATGCTATGTATAAAAAAATAATTTATGGAAAGAGTGTTTTCGGATCCCTTGGTATAAACATTGATTCTCTAACATTTTTTAGATCTAAGAGCTGCATTATCATTCTTGACAACCCAAATCCAAATCCACCATGCGAAGGAGCGCCATACTTGAAAAAATTCAAATAGAATTCTATATTATGCAAATGCAATCCCTTCGCTTTTGCCTGCTCGACTAATTTCTCATATCTATGCTCACGCTGTGCAAGCGTTGTTATTTCCAACCCATTGTATATAAGATCGGCGCTATAAGTAGTATTTGGATTATTCTCAGGTTTCATATGATAGAATGGACGAACACTCTCGGGAAATTCGGTTAAAAAGACAAATTCGTTATTTAATTTCTCTTTTACATATTTTCCAAGCTCTTTTTCTCCATCAGAATTAAGATCTGATTTTCTATCCACTTTTGCACCAGTAGCATTCTCAACTATATCATAGGCTTCAGTCATGGTTATTTGTGGAAATGGCGTTTTTGGCACTACAACTTCAGTTCCAAATTTCTCCATTATCTCTTTACCATATTGATTCTTAATTTTTTTAATTATATAAACAAGCCAATCCTGCTCAAATGAAATAATATCCTCAAAAGAGTTTATATATCCAATTTCAACATCAAGAGAGGTAAATTCTGTTGAGTGTCTATATGTAAATGAATGCTCCGCCCTAAATACAGGCCCAATTTCAAATACCCTGTTAAATCCAGAACATATAGCCATCTGTTTATAAAACTGCGGCGATTGTGCTAGAAATGCCTCACGGCCAAAGTAGGGAAGAGAGAACACCTCTGCACCACTTTCTGACGGTGCGCCAATTAATTTCGGTGAATGTATTTCTATGAAACCATTTTCTATAAAATATTCACGCGCATAACGCTCGAATGCGGTCTGCACTTTGAATATCATGCGATGCTTATCGCTTCTCAAATCAAGAAAACGCCATTCAAAACGCGTATCTACCTCAGCAGGCGTTTTACCGGACGGTTCAAGTGGTAGTGGGCTTGCTGCAATACTATATATCTTTATTGCGCTGGGATGTATCTCGGTACCACTATTATCTTTACCAGGAATAAATTTTTCTTCTCCAACCACCCTAATGGATGATTGCCTTGTTAATTTATCAAATTCAGCCAGAAGTGATTGGTCTATTTTTTTCTTATTTATTGTTACCTGCTTATATCCGTCTGTTGTATATACTTTAATAAAGCGTATTCCACCTAAATCACGTATTTCCTCTACGAAACCTTCTATAGTTACCTCCGCCAAATAAACACCTTAAATAAGACAATACAATTCTATTGGAAATATTAATAACACTATTCCATGAGATAATTATTTTAAAGTTATTGATTAGATATAAATTATTGATTGTGTAATTATACTCTGTGATTATATGATGCCAAATATGGACCCAAGAGCATTAAAGAGTATGATGGCTAGAATGGGTATAAAGTCAACAGATATTAAGGCCGATAGAGTTATAATAGAGTCAGATCTTGCAAATATTGTTATCGAAAATCCAAGTATAACAAAAATAGAGGCTCAGGGCACCATTAGTTTTCAGATAAGTGGAGACATTTCAGAAGAAAAGAAGAGTATTGAGGCACAGATCAGCAATGAGGATATTGAAATGGTTATGCAAAAAACAGGAGTGAAGGATAGAGAACGTGTTGAATTAGCACTTGAAGAATCTGGAGGAGACATCGCTGAAGCGATAATAAAGCTCACTGAATAATTTTATATGCATGAGCATACATAATTCCAGATTTAAGTCTTTTAACTCCGCTCTTTTTTATTATTTTTGAGTCTATTGCGGCTGAGACCGACTCCTCACCAACAATATTTGCAGAGTATATGTCCTGCAATGATATCTTTTTGGCAAGCTCATTCGTATTAATTAAATCACCCATGTAAAAATCCGCATAATTTTTTAGATCTATAAATATATCACCCTCCTCTATAATGCTGCCTATCAAGGATTTATCGCATAGTGCAAGCAATTTGCCATTCTCAGTATCATGTAGTTTTATGTATATCATATATTCATCCATATTTGTAAAATAATACAGTAGTTACCATATACAGCGTTGCATACCACATAAGCCATATGCCTCCAAATATATTCTTATTATATGCAGCGACTATGCCCAACAGAACTAGCCCTATTGATATAGATAACTCTATTTTAGTGTTAGATATCGCAAATAATATATTATTCCTATTTACTTTCTTCTGTCTGTTCCACTTGCTTGCAGGGCTGCTATTTAATATAGCTGCAATTGCCGCCTTAGTTCTGATTATAGCCAAACTGAAATTAAGCAAAAAGATCATTATGCCCTTCTTTATTGAATTGAAGTAGATTTTTGTTATTATTATTGGTGCAACTAAAGATAAGATGAATGCTATGCTGCCAAAAACCTCTAAATCAAGCCCAATATAAGATGGGCTAAAGAACTGCGCAGAAGTTAGACTGATAAAGTGTATAGGTGAAAAAACAATTAGCACGGAAACAAGAGTAAATAATACAAGTATGACAGAGATGTAATTTAGACCGAACCCATGCGTTATGTAATCCATATGTGAAAAAAATGAGAGGCGCTTTTTCTCCTTATTTCTATAAAAGAATCCAAGAAACTGCGTATCACCATAGTTATAACGCCATTGCTGCCTTGCAAGTTCTGTAAATGATCGCACCGGTTTACCCCGTGCATAGACCTTTGGTATGTAAATGCTCTTATATCCTTCAACATCAGATAGAAAACTAAAAAATGTATCCTCAATCACATATTCTGGAAAACCACCATTTCTATCTATAACGCTCTTTCGTATAAGACCACATGAACCAGCAAATATTGCAGTATTATTCAATGCACGGGATGGCTGTATAAAATTAAAGAAAAACTTATCGAATAATGACACAGACTGCCCAAAGAGCGTCTTGCTGTTAAAATATGTCTTTTCAGTCTGTATGTAAGCAAGCTTCTCATCGCTAAAATATGGAACTAAGTCATTTAAGAAGTTAAGATCTGTAATATATTCATCATAATCAAATATCGCTATAAGCTCATCCTTACAGTGCTTTAACGCATTATTTAACGTACCCGCCTTGAATCCCTTTCTCTCTGTTCGATGTACATATATTATGCCATTCTTTTTACAGAAGGCGCCTAAAACAGAGTATATACTTTTATCTGTAGAATTATCTGAAAGATATATTTTAAGCTTATCTTTATCGTATTTTAACTCTTTTAGCCTTAATAAATTCTTTTTTACAATACTGGGATCCTCATTATAAACAGGCATTATTATACCAACAGTTGGCATAACTTTTGGCATTTTTGCCTGAGAGCGTATCTTGTTTAGATGCTCATCGTAAAAGTAAGATCTATAATAAGAGGTAGATGCGAATATGTTAAATACGCCAGCTACAACGGCAAGTATTGTAAAAGCTACAGACAAAATATACATATAGAGCGTATTTGATATATATATTAAATACATAGAAAATCCTATTCCTGCAATGGCTAACACTAGGAATAATATTACTGTAATTATTCTTATACTAAATATCTTCTCCGGATTCTTTATCATTAATACGCACTTTACACGCATAATTGAATTAATTAAATATAATGCCCATACTATTATTAATAGAATTGGTATGCGAATAAATTTAAAGCTGTACCATTACAGTATTTAATTACAGAATACTTATTAAAGCCTTAAAGAAAGTGTTATAGATAGAA
>JAJZDT010000127.1 GCA_021851535.1 Microcaldota archaeon
AGTAGGTATCGTCGGAAACGTTGATTTTTCTAAAATATCATATACCGTAAATAATAGTGTATTCTCTATAGGGTTGTTCTTAAATGTATTAATAAGCTTTATTACTATAGTAGTAGTGATATTCTTTTTTATTGTTAAACCTGTATCAAAGATAAATTCTATGAAAAAACCAACACAATCATCACCAACAACAAAAGAATGTCCCGAATGCCTTTCTCAAATTCCAATAAAAGCCAAACGCTGCGCGTTCTGTACATCTATTATTAAAACGTAAATAAACAGAGTATTTTAAATTAATAACTAACAATAATATATTAGTGTTATTATGAAGGCCTTAATATTCATACCACCAAATGACTATAAAGATGAGACTCTTAAAATTATACGGGAATTTTTTGATAAGTGGCGCGTTTCTTATTCAATATCTAGTTTTTCAAATAAAGAATGTGTTGGTAGTCATGGTGGTGTATGTAAATTGGACATAAACACATCAAAAGCAATAATATCTGATTATGATGGTATACTATTATTAGATGGTAAAGGTATAGATCAATATAAAATTTATGAATTTAGGCCTCTATTGGATATAATAAATGAATTTCACAAACGTGGTAAATTTATAGCAGCAATAAATAATGGTATAAAAATAGCAGCACGAGCAAATGTTATAAAAGACAAAAAAATATCCCTACCAAAAGATGAAGAAACAAGAAAACTGGTAATGCTTTTTAGAGGCATTCCATCAGAAAACAATATAATGGCTGATGGAAATATATACACTATAAAAGATTCTTCAAAATTAGATGAAACATTACCAGAACTTCTTGGGCATTTAGGAATAAAGTAATGTTTTTATGAAGAACGAAAAAAAGATACGTGAGATTGCAACAGAGCGTATAGAAATATTATCACATTTTGCTTTAGATATACTTAATGGTAAAGGTATAACAAAAAATGAGGAATATGCACATAAATATCTGAAATATGCAAAAGAGATAAAATCTCATTATAAAATAAAGAAAAGCGCGCTTGATAAAATAAAAATATGTAAATTTTGCAATATAATTTTTATACCAGGAAAGAATTGTAGTGTTGTTATATCAAGCTCAAAAAGATTTGTTATCTATAAATGCAACAAATGCTCAAATGAGTTCAAGATACATTATTAGGTACACTTACCTCTCTATATTCTTTTCCTATTTGGCTAAAATCTATTATTCTATTGTCTTTTGCTTTTTGATCTCTGCATAAAAGAACAACTCTACTAGGTTTATGTTCTGCTGTAAATATATAACCTGTAAGTTCAGCGATTTTTTTAGCAAATTCCTGTATCTCATCATGTTGTGGTATACTGTTCATAGATAAGCCACGTTGCTCCTCCCGTGCGCTACCCACATAAGAGAATCCCTTTACTTCAACATATTGTGGGTTTCCAAGTTTTATGAGGTTGGCATAACCCTCAGGGTCCTTCATGTTTAATCCTTTTACTAATGTCATTCTCAAAACAGTTCTTGTATTAAGTGTTGAGAGTAACTCTAATGACTTTAGATATCTATCCCATGTATTTTTTATTTTTGGTCTTGTTACCTCAATATATGAATCATAATTTGGTGCCTGTAGTGAAATATATAACTGTGTGGGTAAAGGATTCATACTTTCAATAGCTTCAGATAGTGTTCCATTTGTAACAAGAAATGTGCTTATGCCACGTCTATGGAATCCCTCTATTAATTTTGACATTTTAGGATAAAATGTTGGTTCTCCAGTAAGACTCATTGCCACATGTATTGGTTTATTTGCCTCATCCCAACGCCTTTTTTTAAGATCCGTATCCGCAATTGCTTTATATCCACTAACTATTCTTCTTTGCTCTTTTATCATGTTTTCTATAACAAACTCCGGATCGTCCCATTTATCAATTGCATTTAGTTCATTCCATTCAAAACCAAGTTCTTCTGGAATTATTCTCCAACAGAATTTACAGCTAATATCACAGCCTATGGCTGGCGTTGACTGCACACATTGCCAACTTCTTATACCATAAAATGTATGTTTATAACAGAGTATGCCACCTCTAAGGCCATTGGCTGTATACTCACATATTTTTACAGCAGAATGTTTTCCAACAAAGTGGTATCCCTGCTTTTCCATTTTACCTTTAAGAGCATCTGGCATTCCTGGCATAGTATCAATAAGGATAGTTCTTATTTAAAGATATAAAATATTATCTATATTGTTTAAAATAATAAAAAATTAGAAAAAAGAAAAAATAAATAAATATACTTATGCCTTCTTTATGGCCTTTTCTATCTTTTTCATTGTCTCTTTATCTATGTTTTGCATATTATGGGCGGATTTTGCATGCTCTGATATCTTTTGCATTAATTGCCTCTTATCTTCTGCGTCCACTTTTGCGTTGCACTGTACTCCTATATCCTTACATTCGAATGAGAATTTTGCCATATATTCACCATATTAGCCTTATTTTATAGCTATTTAACACTTATTAGCGTTATAGAATGGCTTTTATTAGTTACTATTATTAGGGTGATTTAAATATCATCACTGCAAAAACGAAATCTTTAAGAATACTTATTTATCGTGTTATTAAAGGCATAAAATGCTGGTTTTTTTGTCATATTAGCATAAAATAGGCCAAAATCTAAATTATATGGTTTATCTACGCTTCCTTTTAAATCAAACCAGAATATTGCTCTGATATAGTTTTTAGATGTAAATAGTTGCATTGTTTGATTTAAAAACTCTAATTGCCGTTGTGGGGTTGCGTTAATAAAGTTAGGATAGCTGTTATTAATGGCTGATGGTATACCTGTTTCTGTTATCCAAATTGGCTTTTTGGTTAAATTTTCATACAAATTTAGTTCATTATTGAAAATATACGCCATATTATATGCGGAATTCGGTGGTGTCTGATTTAAAAGATATTCAAATCCTGAGTATGCATGAAGTGATATAGCATCACAGTAGTTTGATGCACCATAACTCCAAAGATCTTTTGCCCATAAATAATCATTCTCTGTATAAGTGCCTTCATATATATTATCCCCTCCAAGACATAGTACTGTATCATTTGGGTCGTTTTTCTTAATAATTTTATATGCTGATTTAAGCATTAAAAAATAGTTATAAGGATCTCCATTTGCAAGAAATCCAGACTGAAACTCGCTAAATTGTGGTTCATTCCAAATTTCCCAAACATGTATATTAGGATATTCATTTAGTGTTTTTTCAATAGTTAAATTCCAATTATTTAGCGTCCAGTTGCAATTTTTAAAACAACCACTACTATTTAGCTCTAAACCTAATGTTTGATAATCTAATATACCAAGTATATTAAAGCCATTATTGGTAAGATTTTTTATATATTCTACCGATTTATTATTCAGATTCACATCAAAACGCATCCATTTTATGTTGGTCGATTTTAAAACATTTAAATCGCTGTAATTGAGAGAGGATCCAGCAACCCCAAAAATTATGTGGCTATTGTTTGTTGATTTGTATATAAACAAAAGTAAAACGAATAATAAAACAATGGAAAGTAAGATAATTAATATATTTTTATTTGAAACATGCATTATATCTATTTGAATTAACAATCAAATAATAAAAATATGGCGATTTTATAAGATTATGGAGTATACATCCAAAATATTTAGATTCAATCGGGATTGTAGCACTTTGGCGTGAAACCCTTTTAGCTAGAAATGTATTAATGGGTATTACAAAAGGGTATAAAAACCATCCACAATTAGAGCGATTTAAGAAAGCAAAAGACCCGATAGGAAGCATAAACTCATATTTATTAACCATATATAAAGAATCATTAAAAAGAAATTATTCTTTTGACAAAAGTAAATTACAAATGACTTTTATCAACGATGAAAAAATAAAAGTCACAGATGGTCAATTAAAATATGAGTATGAATTACTTAAAAACAAATTAAAATTTAGGGATATTAAAAAATTTGATTCTATAAAGACAATAAAGAAGATAAATCCAAATCCTGTTTTTATTGTTGTATCTGGAACTGTTGCATCATGGGAGCGAGTAAAAATAAGAAACGTTATTAATAATAAAATTAATAAGTAAATTGTGATAATGTGTATAGTGCAAAAGTTTCTATTATAATAAATGCTTCTATAGTTAATGTTTGGAAGACATTAACAGATCCCGAGTTGGTTAAACAGTATTTATTTGGTACTAAAGTATCAACTGATTGGAAAAAAGGAAGTCAAATAAAATGGACTGGTATATGGAATGATAAAAAATATGAAGATAAAGGCCAAATAATAGAAATTGTAGCTGAAAAATTGATTATATGCACCTACTGGAGCAGTATGTCTGGACTTGAGGATAAAAAAGAAAATTATACAACTGTTAGTTATATACTAGACGGCCAGGATGGAAAAGTTAAATTAACAATAATACAAGATAATATAAAAATAAAAGAATCAAAGGAGCATTCAGAAAACAGTTGGACTATGGTGGGGAATTCATTAAAGAGGGTAGCAGAGAGTATATAACTTCTAATGTACTTTTTGATGTATTATATAACTCGTTGAAAACATTAGTTATTTAATATTTTTATAATTCTTTTTTCTTCTCTTTTTAGATAATAAAAATAATACGATAAACAATATTATAATTATTAAAATTGCCCCATAGCCGCTTGGTTTTGAGATTGCTGCAATTGTTGCGGAAAGTGCGCTATTTATTGTCCCAGAACTTACTTTTAATCCAGTCTGATTACTCTCATCAAAGGAGTTTTTTACAGTTGTATTTGACTGTGTTGTGCTGCTTTGATTATTTGTAGTGGTTGGTATTGTAGTTGTTGTGGGTGTGGTGGTAGTTTCTTGTATAGTTGTTGTAACAGGTTGTATTGTGCTTGTTATTGTAGTGATATTTTGAGGTATTGTTGTGGTCGTGCTTATTGTTGTAGTGATTTGTGGTGACACTTTATAATATAATGCATTTATATTATGCGTATATGTACTTATGCTGCTATTGCATGGATAATCGACTCCCAATCCATAAACATCATTTGCATATTTATATGTTGAATTTTTTATAGAAACATTACATGTAAATATAAGTGAAATTTCAGGAGATACTGTCACATACGTTGCAGGTAATTGGTTCTGGTAATAGGTTTCGGATCCGATTGTAAAAATTGGTGATGATGAGGTAGAGTTAGAAGATATGTTATCTGATAGTAAAAATGAATATAAATGGATTCCACCACCATTGCTTGGTATTTGCGGTTTTGAAACAACAATAGTTGCTGTTGTAGTATTAATTGTTGTTTGATAAGAGTCTGTTCCGTACAATTTAAAGTAATATGTTTCAGCTAACGTATTTGCTGTAGTTATAAAATTTGCAGTTGTTGATTGTGCCTCTCCTAAAGATGTTCCAACTCCAAGAAGTATGTTTGCTTCAAGTGCGTTTGCAGTTGTTGGTGTTGGGCTACTAATATTAGATACATACCATTGGTAGGTATATGGTGATAATCCACCAATAATACCATTATCTGATATAGTTGTGTTTTGTCCTTCTGTTATGCTCTGTGAAATTGGATATATCTGTGACATGTTTGGTTGCGTATACTGTGATGGAGTGGGTAGTATATTGTTTGGTGGGGGTATTCGTACTCTAGCAAACTCTATAAACGAATTTGTTGGTGTACTTTGTGTATTACCAAAATCATCTCCTATAAATAATGTATTTGATACAGAAAGTGGATTAACATTTTGTACTCCATTATATCCACCAGAGTAAAGTGTTGGTGATATATAACCAGAAAAATCTGTACCAGAGATTCCTGGGAAGTATACTGAGTAGAAATAAGGTACTGTAGAAACAGATCCTTGCTGATCATTTCCATTTGAATACATTCCGGAAGTATCATATGCTAATGCAAATGCGCTCCCAGACCATCCTGATTGTACCCCTTCAGCGTTAGTAGCACCTGCTTGTGTGTACCAACTTTGTAAATCTATACTTGCAAGGTTAGATCCCGCATAATTATTTATAACAGCTGCATCAAGCGTTGCAGATTGTGTGGACATACCTTTATTATATGCAAAAGAAAAGCAAGGAAAACTACAATAACCAACGATATTTATTGCGTTTATTGTGTCAGAACCTAACTTAACTCCTGTTGCTTGAGAAATAGTAAATCCTGAGCCTACTGTGAAATCAGACAATGGGGTATTTCCATTGAAATATATTTTAAATACATTAG
>JAJZDT010000052.1 GCA_021851535.1 Microcaldota archaeon
CTGCTTCTATTCCACCTACCCCAAACCCCACAATACCTAAAGAATTAATCATTGTGGTATGTGAATCAGTACCTACAAGCGTATCCGGCATTGCTAATATAGATTGCTCTGTTTTTTGTGTTGTAACACATTTTCCAAGATACTCTAAATTTATTTGATGACAAATACCTGCAGATGGTGGGTATATGTGCAAGTTTTTAAATGATTCACTACCCCATTTTAAAAATTGATAACGTTCTTTATTGCGTATTATTTCCATATGTTGATTCTCTTTTATGGCATTAGGGGAATTATAAAAATCAACTTGTACTGAATGATCTATAATAAGATCCACAGGAATATTTGGATTTATGACCTCAGGTGATATACCCTTCTTCGATATATATTCACGCATTGAAGCGAGGTCAACAATTGCAGGAACACCAGTAAAATCCTGCATCAACACTCTTGTTACTTTAAATGGGATATCCTGTTCTTTTGGTTTTTTAGGATTCCACTGTGCTATAGAACGCACATCATCTTCAGATATTACCTTATTATCCATATTGCGTATTAAAGATTCGAGCAGTATGCGTATTGAGAATGGTAATTTTGATGTATTACCTATTTTAAGTTCTTCGAATTTAGGTATTGAAAAATATTCTATTTTCTTACCATTAGAGAGCTCAAAGCTCTTTTTAAATGCATTTTTATTGAGCGGCATCCTATCAATTATATATCAGTGTTATGTTTTTTATACTTAACATATTATTTGCCATTAGTAATATTAAATGCGATGCAATTTATCTTACGACCCCTTAAGCGCCAGTAGTTTTTCTGATAGATATGAAGAAAGAATTAAAAATTAAATATATAGTAATGCGCTTACCTAACCCTCAACCTCTGATCCAAAATTTAAATTTGAACTCCTGCGTTATATTTAATTTTTATAAATGGGCCTGGAGAGATTTGAACTCTCGACATCTGGCTTATAAGACCAGCGCTCTAACCAGCCTGAGCTACAAGCCCGCAATAAGATTATATCAACAAATAATTTATTGGTTATGTTTATTTGATATTGCTAAATTATTGAAATTATTTCATGGGAACGTGTAATTATTGTGTATATAACTTGGTTTTGGTGGTGTTTGTGGCATTTGCCCTGTGAAGTTATTAACTGCATATATACGTATAGGATAACTGCCATTGAGGAAGTTTATCCCTGTTGCGTTATTTGGATAGACTTGGGTGAACCCTGGAAGAGTTCCTAATATGAACCCTTTGTAAAAGTTAGAGGTATAGAATTTTGATGGCGCGTTTGTTATTGTATCGTTTGGAGCATTTGGAGTATACTCTACAAGATATTCGAGATATAAACTATTACCTATGTTTGTCTCTCCTGAAGGTGAGAGAGATTCTAATTGTACAAACGCATTCATTTTAGTACCGTTATTTGTGTATAACTGTACAGTTCCTTGAGAGCTTAAATTCATATCTACACAAACAGAGCTATTTTGAACTGACGAACCAACAATAAGGTATCCTTTTGCGTATTCTGTTGAATTTGTGGATATTGAACAATAATCACTAATTGTTGGAGTACTAATCGTAGGTGCTAATACTGAAAGTGGTATAAATATCATTTCTGGATCATGCGTTAATTCACACTGTGAATATCCTAAAGCATATGGTACTGGTGGAGATTGCTGCTGCCCTTCTGCCTCCGCGAATGATTGAGAAGTTGCATTTATGTTGATACACGCAAGGAAGTCTAACGCACCCCATTTCTGTATAAGTGCTTCATCGAAAATTACATACTTTGTTTGATTTGTGTTCATGAAATTTGCAAGACTGCTTGGTGAGTAGTTATACTCCTTTCCTAATACATAATTTGCGGCAGTTGCAAAATCCTCTTTATCTACAGAATTATCTCCACGCAACACTGCTGGGCTTTGGCCAAACCAGTTTATCCAATCTCCATAATCCCACCATGAAAGCATGCGTGGCCCATTTGGACCAACATTTGTTTTTGCCCAATTCATTGCATTAATCCAGTATTGCGGCACAACATTGCAGTATAAATCATACCCTACACTATTTCCCTGATTAGATATTGTATTACATGCCTGTGTTTGAGACGAGGATGCGGAGTTTATATATGCGGCGCTAAACGCCTGCATTATAGAATCTGATTCGCCATAAATCGGACTCTTTGCCAAAAAGCCTGCGATAATAATTATAAGAAATAATGCGGTTAGTGCCCACATATAAGTTTTCTTATTTATGCTATTTGTAAAGAGGAGCATTATAAGTAAGAAAATTATAGATACTATAGAGCTAACAAAGAATATCGCAATTGCGAAAAAAGCCACTACAATATCTTTATGCTCAACATACGCTTTCTTTAGATATGTTTGTATAGTACTATAATCGCTTTTCCCATTAAATAGATAGTTGAGTCCTCCACCTAAATATAAGAGTACTTCACCCATAATAATTCCTATAAGTAATATGTATGCAACACCAAAATGAGGTAAATATTTAACCTCAGCAAATGCCGCAATTGTTAGTGGAAGCGTAATAAACAGATAAAGAACGCCTGTTGTGCTCTTTCTAAATATGATACTAAGCGCAATAAGGATATATGCAATGATTAGCACAAAATATACGACAATTGGCAATCCAAAGAAGCTCGATGCAATTGTTCCAAGCCCCGCAGATCCATAATTATATGCAAGCCCCGTAGGCATAAATTCCTGCACGGTCATAAAGAGCGGAGTTGATGGAGTTGTAAATTTAGTGCTCAAATTTAGGTAGGATGTTACAGTGTTGCCTAACGGAGTTAAAAATATTGTAAGAATTCCTACAATCACAAGCACGCTAAGCCAACCTAACCGGAACGTGAAATTATCTGGCAATGATATAAGCTTTCTTTGTTTTAATATCTTTGGCAAATACTCCAAGATAGCTACAAAGATAAGCCCGACCATAGGCCCGCTAATAGTTATTGGTATTCCAAGTATTGCAGGTATTCTACCACTAAGTGTTGCATTATATGGCTGATAGAATAGCAAGAATATAGCAATTACGATAATTACTATCGCATTCATCTTGAAGAAATCGTTATTGAGCTCATTTCTTAGATAGCTTATAATTCCCTGGAAGATGAGATATAACGTTAATACACCAGCATCTACAGTATAATAATGCGCACCTAAAAAGGTAGATGCAAATGCAAATCCGGCAAGGATTGCAAGGCGTTTATTTTTAGGATCTTTCACAGCAAGCATATAAGCTGCAAAAAAGAAGAATAAACTGAAAATGCCCCAGGGTTCAAGCAGTTGTTCGCCTGAAATAAATGTAGTAAATAGAACCGGCATCGCAGTTGCAAAACCGGCGCCTATTAAACCTACATACTCATCATATTCATGATAAAGCAGCATAAACACTACAAAAACCAAAAGAGCTGCGGTAATTGGAGGATATACTCCAGAAACATAACTCATAAGAGAGGTATTAAACGAAGCAGTAGATGCCCCACCAACAACCTGATACCAGTATCCCTCAAGATATGGTATTAATGGCTGTATACGCATAATGCTTCCTGCATGAAGCACTGGCCATGCAGATGTGGATAAAAGAGGCATATAACCATATGTAAGCAGTTGTTGTGTGCTAAGCATATCGAAATATGGATCAAACTCGAAGAAATTAGGTGTTATGCCGATACTAAGCATACGCGTTGCAAATGTAAGAATCATGAGCAAAAACAATAAATACCATACCCATTTCCTTGAATGAGATGCATTAGTATGTGTCTGCTGACTTGGAGAAGTAGATTTTTCTAGACTGTCAAGCAATATACGCTCCTCTTTTTCATGACGTGCAATGAGGGATTGTTCATCCTTCTTATGTAAATGAGCTACATTTGCCCTCTCTTGTTCTGTAAAACTTGACATAAGAGATAGCTCCTCTTGTTGTTTATGTGCAAGTGTCTCTTCCTCACTTTGATGTTTCTGTATTATTTTCTTTGCTTTATCATAATTCATAAGCTTGTTTCTTACATACTTTATATCCTCACGTGCGAGATTTTGTTCTATTTTTATCTGGGTTATCTCACTTTTTGTAATTTCCTGCTTACTCTTCGGTGCTAAACCAATGCGTGCAATAAATTCCGCTAATGCGCCAGTTTTATAAGCATAAAGAGCAGCAATAAGGGATATGATAAGAGCATTCGCGTCAAAGAGAGCAGATGAGAATGCAAGCGCATGAATATAATTCATTGCATATGATTCTATCCATGTAAGTGTTGCAGGAGCAATCATACCAAAAATAAAACCCAATACTAGAATTTCAAATAAATGTAATTTTGTACCTTTTAAAAGCGCTATTGCAATCAGAATTCCAGGTATAAACATAGTAAAAAATACTATGATTCCGGCAATGATAAAATTCATATATTCACGTCTAAAAATCAATTAATAGAGAGTATATTGTTTGAAAACTTTAAAAAGCTTCCCGATTCTTTAGTTTATATAAAATTGTGCACATAAATATGTTTAGGTAGATTCTAAACACATTATGCACTTGAAATGGATTTGGGTATCTCAAGTTTTTTCATATCACTACCTGGGAAGATCGTGCCAGGAGGGACAATTCTTACTTTTATACCGATAGTGCCGTATTTTGTAAACGCCGTTGCATGACTCTCTTTTACTAATTTTACTACATCGCCAGATTTTGGTATATATCCTACACGTTTTTTCATGCTCTTTGCTTTTGCGTTCTTTGCTGCAAGTTTTCCTGCAATGATTATTTCAGCACCCATTGCGCCATTATCCATTATACTTTTAAGCATAATTTGTACAATCTTTCTAAAATTTATGCCGCGTTCTAACCTTTGAGCTATATCCTTTGCAACCAACAACGGCTCTAACATCTTATTTTCTATTCCAACAATGCTTATTTGAGGGTTTTCTACTTTAAATCTTGTTTTTACATTATCTGTAAGAGTATCTATAGTACGTCCACCTTTGCCTATGACCCGACCAGGATTTAACACATATACAGTTATTCTTGTTATCATTGGTGTTTTTTGTATATCTACACGTGAGAACCCTGCCTTCTCTAATGAGTCTTCTAAGAACATTGATATGTTATACTTAAGTATTGCATCTGTAATAAACTTATTTTCTATACTCATTATCACGCCTTTTTATCATTTTTATTATTATCTTCAGTCCTATGAACTGCTTTTGTATCAGATGATTTTACTACATGAGGTGGAGTTTTTTTCTCCTGCTCGGTTTTATTTCCTGATTCGATCTTTTTAGAGGTATTTTCTTTTATTGGTTCTGTCTTTTGGGCTGTTCTTTTGGAGGTAGTCTTTTTTGTATTATTACGCTCAAGTATTCTGCGTAATTTTTCCATTGCTGCTACCTCTTTCTTCATATATCCTTGAACACGCTCTGAGAGCCCATTATTTGTATTGCTTGATATGCCTATCTCTATTTTAGATAGCTCAAGATTGCTGCTTCTTGCCGTTGCATAACCATATGCACGTGTTGTAAAAAGAGCACCTTTTGATGGTCTTCTTGGAGCAATAAGTGTTTTATTCGCAGCAGCATGGGCAACAAACATTACATCAGGCTCAAATCCTTTATTTCTTGCATTTGCCTGTGCGTTTATAAGAACTTTACGTATAATACCGGCACATTTTTGTGGGTATCTCCCTTTCTTGCCCCCAAGCTCATGCCTAGAACCCATGTGCTTGTTGTGCTTTTTATAGCGAACCGCATCTCCACCAATAACGCCATCAAGTATTGTTATTGCAGATAATACGCTTTTATATCGTATTGCATCGCAAACTGCACCTAAATCCTTATAACTTGCATTAATATCCTTTGCCTGTGCAAATACCATGTTTGATTTATCTTTGTTAAATGAATATTTCATTACTTCTCACCTAATGATCTGCTTCCTTTTGTTGCTTTTATTCCTGGCGCAGAATGTACTACACGTTTTGTTGTATATGCATACTCACCGAGTCTATGTCCTATCATAGATGCATTTATCTGTAGTGATTGAAATTCTTTACCGTTATGCACTCCAAATGTCATTCCAATCCACTCCGGTCGTATCACAGCCTCACGTAAATGGGTTTTAACTACTTTTTGTTTTGGTTTTAACAATAGTGCTTTCTCTACTAAAGCTTTGTATTTATAAGAGTTTCTCTTTAGACTTCTACGAGATCTTGATTTTACTGACTTTACAAAAGCCT
>JAJZDT010000128.1 GCA_021851535.1 Microcaldota archaeon
CCTCCCTATAAAGAGTATAAAGGTATTTAAAGGTACTCTAAGGTAAATAATACCTTAAGAATTAAGCCCCGAGAGGGAATTGAACCCCCGACCTCCTGTTTACAAGACAGGCGCTCTACCCCTGAGCTACCGAGGCACTTATGGGCAGGCATATTTTTTATTTATATAGCAATCATATTGTACAATAAAAAATAAATAGCTACTTATTTGCGCCGTTAGAAATATTTTTCTTAGGCAGACTTATAAAGCCAAAAAAGAGCACCACAATTCCGATAAACTGCGCATAATAAAGCAATACCGGGAAATTTACAATATATAACGTTCCCGCAATCGTTATAATAACAACGCCAAGCGCAATTAAAAGCGGTTGATAACTTTTATTTTTTATAAACGATGCAAGTGCGAGTATTATGATAACACATGCTGCGGGTATTGTTAGAAGAGAGGAGGCTACAACGTCCATTACCGGCAGTACCACATTATTGATTATAACCCCATTGACAACAATGCTTTGCGGCACTAGTAGCGTATACGAATAGTAGAAAGTAACAAGGCTTGCAAGCGTCACATATACAATCCAGATATACCGATAAATTTTGGATTTTAGAAGCAAAACAGAGCCTATGGATATTAATCCAACAAGAAGCGCTATAAGAAAAATATACGTTTGTATGAAAAATTCACTCCAATACCCAAAATATATTATGGCCTCTTGCATTATCGTTACAAATACGAGAAATACTCCCATACCCCAAAACGCATAGGATGTTTTTATTCTATATTTTTTAAAGAGCATAAGGGATAAGAGCAATGATACTAAGGAAAGCGCCGCAATCGAAAGCCCGATAAAGATGTTTTGTGTCATACAATTCCTTATTTTGTCGCGCAGATCATAAACGCAACATGCGTTTGAAGGTATGTAATGTTTACATTTTTGAATCCTGCATTCTTAATGATTCTGGCTACTTTATCAGAATCAAATTTTCTTATGCTATCCACAAGAAAACTATATGAATTTCTATCCACAAAATATCCCTCAAGCAGCATGATGCGCGAGTAAAACTTAAAAAAATATTTATGGATTCCACGTTTAGGCGCCGCCATATCCATAAGCATAATTTTGCCTCCAGGCCTTAACACCCTAAATATCTCATGTGCGAACATACGTAAGTTATCAAAATCCCTCATTGCAAATGCTGAGGTAACAACATCAAAGCTATCTGCTGGGTATTTGATATTAATCGCATCCCCTTGCTCAAAAGTTATATGTCTGTTGTTCTTGAATTTTTCTTTTGCGATACCTAACATTTTATTATTGTAATCAAGACCAGTAATGTGAATATTTTTACCTGCTAATGTGGCCTGTTTATAAATGCTTTTTGCCATCTCTCCTGTGCCGCAGGCAATATCTAAAACCTGATATTTTTTCTTCTCGTGCAGCGCCGCAATAGCAGCATGGCGCCTCCATATCCTATCTATCCCAAGACTCAAAATCGTATTCATCAGATCATAATTATGATGAACGCTTGAGAAAATATTATCTATATACTCGCTCATTTCTATCACGCACCTATCGGTATAAATATAACAATCATCCATATCCACGCAACGTGAGTTATTATTGAAGCTAAAATTCCGTAACGGTATGCAATAATATTTGTTAGAATTCCTACAAGCATGGCCGCTCCAACAAGTATGATGTTAAGCGTTGATAAATGTATCAGCCCATAATAAAAAGCGGCAAAAATCCACGGATATCGCATAAAGATGCTTTTTGCATCTTTAAGGTATACCTGCATCCCTCCTCTCCAATAAATCTCCTCGCATATACCAATGATCGCAAGCACTGGGAAGAGTATAAATGCAGGAGCATTTCCATAGATCATAGCATAGACATTTCCGACATCCTTTTGCATGCCGAGCGCAATTGTAGCTTGATACCCAACGTAAAAGAGCATATAGAGCAATACGGCCCCAATAACTCCAGCGAGGAGGCTTTTAGTTATACCTACATGCCATTTTATTCTGCCTTTGTATAAATAATATGAGATGCTTGAGAGAATAATAGTGGCGCAGAGCATCGCATATATAAAAACGCTGCTAAGCAGGATAAAAACCATAGGCCATAATAGAAGCGGAAGCAGTATGAAGAGCCATTGCATATTCCGTTTATTCCTTCTCATCAAAGCAACTTCGAAACATATTTAATTATTAAATAACCGCTGTAATTACCGCGAGCAGCACAACGATAATGAATGCGAATCCATGTATTACATTAAAGCCCATATACTTTTCAAAGCTTTTAGGGGATTTATATACTTTGATTGCATCCTGCACGATCATTGCAAATGGTATAAGTATGAACGCACTTAATATTACTGCTGGCAGAAATCCCGCTAAAACGCCTATGAGTATTGCAATGTAGGGCAGCGCAATCCAGAACATATAAAAGCGTGCAATTTTTTTATTATGCCAGA
The DNA here is from genome assembly GCA_021851535.1 of Microcaldota archaeon. The sequence continues at coordinate 2,478 of JAJZDT010000128.1, forward strand.
GTATGACAACCCCGCTTTTGCGCCCGTGTTTTCTATCTGCCTGTCTATCGGGCACCTCATTTACAACAAGAAGTGTTGTTACTATAACGCCGATGGATATGCCACAGAGCGCAGCTCCTATGCCATATACAAGCGAGTTAGCCATTGCGGCAAAGCTGCCTATCGTAACAAGCGCATAATTGATTGCAACAAGAGGTTCAGCAAAAAATGGTATGTTGATTAAATATTTAGCATAAAAGAGAATAGAGAGTAGACCGACAAGCACAAAGGGGAGCACAATAGGATGATTGATGATAATATATATTCCTATAATAAGCGCTATGCTTAAGAGCAGCATACCAAGCGCAAGCGTACCTTTTGGCGTTATTTGTTTTTTAACCATATATTTACTTCCGCCGCTAAATTTTGTCTGTGTTGTGCTTGTATCAATTCCACGCTTATAATCTATATAATCATCAAGCACGTTTACCGCAATTTGTCCAGAAAGCAGACCGATGACAATTATACTCGCAGTAAGGATATTAATATGATAGAATATGCTCGCAAAAAGCATTCCAACAACAGAGGCTATTGGAGCTAACAGCATCGTCGGTTCTAACATCTCATATATATAGTACTTATTCGTACCAGCACCTATCCACGCAGCATCCTTGAAGCTGTGCTGCCATTGAATGATACTTCATCAAGCTTAGCATTTATATAGTTTATTGATTGGATCTGATGGCTGCCTGCAAGAGCAGCGAGCTCATCAAGTATGCGTATTTTTATTTCATCGTCCTGCTCAGGATTAATGATCCCTCCCTCAATTTCAAGAATGCGCTTATCGAGCATTTTTATGTGCTCTGCAATCCTGCTTAGGCTATGCGCCGATTGGGTTTTAAGCCCTATGCGCATTTGCATCATCTCTACCTTGCGCGAGGCTTCTATTGCGCCATGAAGGTAGGCTAGCGGTTTTTTGTATAACCCTTTTCTGGTGAGGGATATAACCCCGCTTTTTGTATATCTTTTTTTAAACATTTTAAGTGGCAGTAGCAGCATATGTTCATCAGATCCTATACTCTCATGTCTAGCCGAGCTTTTATGCCCAAAGTCATGCATTATCGCCGCGCGCACATTATCGTCAATGGAATAATATAAATTTATATAAGAGGATACCGCGCTGTCTATAATCGTTGAGAACTCTTGTGCGCTAATAGGTGTTAGAGAGCGCATTGATTCAATGGCGGCTATCACTTGGCGTAAAGAGCGCTTTGCCTTGGTTGTATGCAGTGTCATTTCAGCCGATTGCTTTTCATCCATTTTAGAGAGCAGATATGAGATTGCATAGAGTAAAGATTTCACGGGCAGCATATTTACTTTTGCGAGTATGTCCTTAGACATACTCCTTCTCTTTATGCTTGAAATATTCCTCTTCTGAGTTCTCAATACACTACCTCCTGTTCGCCTTTTTGTTATTTATGGCCTCGTATAATGAATATTTTTTTACTACTTTTGCTTTCATATTATCCACCGTGCTTTCTTCATACTCCTCTAGCTGATGCCTTATCTGCTTAAATTTATTAATGTAACTATTATACGCATTCGCTGCACTAGCATACGCGTCTATCTCATGTTGGTTGATTGCATTAATGCCTTGTGCAAGCAGGCGCTTTTGCGCCGCGCACATGTTCTTATTTGGGACATATAATTGTGCGCTAAAGATCGTAGTTACTTTCTTTACAATATTTCCTGCGCATGCTCTATCTGTAGCAATAATAGATGGTATCCCGGTAGTATTTATCTCTTTGACAATCCAGCTAATACCTGCATGTTTCTTAGACTTTAGACATAAAAGCGTGCCCTCTAAATTTAAGCATGCAACTGCTGATGTCTTTCCTGGGTCAATTCCAACAATTAAATGCTCCAATTATACACCTAACCATGTTTAGCGCTGCTTGTATTCGTTGTATTTATCAGATAGTTAATTGCACTTTGCGCAGAGTATGGAACTGTCTGGTATTTGCAATCTAATATGTAGGTAGGCACTGTAGTAATGTTGTAAAATGCAGCAAGCGTCGCCTCCCCATCTAATGTGCTGGTGGCATTTGACATACACTCATTAAAAGAACTTAAGTTAAGTCCTGAACCCTGCGCCATCTGATAGAGTGTCTGATTGGGTAATGGGGTTTGTTGGTATGCAATACTTAAATTAGATATAAACGAGCCAAACTTTCGTTGCTGGGATGCGCATGTAAGATATGCGCCAAGGCGCTGTGTTGGCACTTTACCATAACTTAGGTATTTGGAAGCAGAGTATTGTGTAAAGAGGAAGTTATAGCTGATATCTATCTGATTTGCATACTCTTTTTGCAATGCAATTGATTGATTTATCTGTTTAATAAATCCCGGAACATACGGATCTATAAAATAATAAACCGGTAGTGGTTTTGTGTAGTTGCAAAGATATCTTCCTGCAAGACTTACAACCCCATAACTAATAGCGCTGTTTTGAGTGGGCGCCGGATTTATTGTTGATATGTATGCACTTTTAAGCGTAAAGTTATGCTGGAATATAAATGATATGTTAAATGTTTTGTTGTTATCAAGAGGATCACGGTACGGTACGATTGCGAGATACTCGCTGCTTGCATTGATATAGTAAATTTTTGATTGGTTAACAAGAGAAGTGTATTCAAGCAGTGCAAGGCTTGTATTGTATGCGCCATATCCTGCTATGGCCCTTCCTATTGCAAAATGCAGTGCAGAAAGCGTAATCGCATTAATCCCTTGCGTGGTATTTCGAGCGCATGTACTATTGCTTGCATTTATGCTATTGCAGTTAATAATTATCGCTCCTGGCTTGAAATAGGAGATTGCAAAGGCGAGTCCTATGAGAATAATAACAAGTACAATTAAAGAGATGTGCAGATAGTCAAGCCCGCCCATCCTGGTTGCCTGCTTTACTATGAAAACAGGCTCTTTTTTTAAAACTTTTTTTTGCTTATTTGGCATACACTCACCATATCTATACGGGCCCGGCGGGATTTTCAAATATTTTATTTTTTGAACTCGCGACCTTTACCTTAGGAGGGTATCGCTCTATCCAAGCTGAGCTACGGGCCCGCGATATTATGATATATATTCAAACTATATAAACTTTGCCCACAGCATTTTGAACTTATTATTTATCTCTTAACATCTCCTCTATAATATTGCCAATATTATTCTTAGGTATATCTTTTTTTGCAAGTGCGATATACTTTTCTTTATCTAATTTATGCTGAAAATACGCTATTTGGTCAAGCGAGAGCATGGTTTTATCACATAATAGGAGTTGCCAATTCCTTGTTGTCAATTCATCTCTAACTGCATTTATTATCACATCGTCAATTTTATATACTGTTCCATTCTGGTGCACGCGTTGATCAAATTGTCCTCCAATGTTTAGTACTTTATTCTGTTTATTATACCTATAGATATATAGCAAAAAAACACTCGGTGTGTTCTTATTTTGTATTACAGTACGAAATTCATCATCCCTTCTGTAAATATCAAGCATCGTAATATTTCGTTGAGGTATACATTTTAATGCTATGTCGATAAGCCTGTTCGGGTCTGTTTCTCGATTTATGTTATCTATCATATTATTTTTGAATTTTATTGCCTGCTCCTCTAACTGCTGCTTGCTTATAATTTTTGTATTCATGTGCTCACATAATCTAATAATTATTTGTTTTTATTTATAAAACATATGTTAAAATTATCGGAAATAATTATTATACG
>JAJZDT010000046.1 GCA_021851535.1 Microcaldota archaeon
TTTTTACTGCCTCATTTGCTATTTTACCTAATTTTCCCGTAGGTATAAATTTACCCTCAGCTCTTGAGCTCGCGGGGGTTACTTCTGCAACTATAGGGATTACAATACCCGCAGATGTACCTGCGGACCCTACAACAGCAAGTCCGTTTACCTTTCCTACGCTATAACCCTTAACATCAAATACCTTGTAATCTTTTCTATATTCCAACTCCTGACCAACAACCTGTGCCTCTATTGAACCTGCAAGAGATTTTGCTTTAGTTACATCTTCTGCAGTTACCGCCTTACGATTATTCTCTTTTGCTATATCGCCAGCAGCACGAATAAGTCCGCCTAAATCACGTAATGATAGCGTAAGGCTGTTCTTCTTGCCTGATCTTCTTTTTGCCTCTTCTACAATCTCTTCTACTGCACTCTTATCAAAATCAGGGATTTTTCCATCTTTTTTAATCTCCTGGGCGATAAAACGCACTATGGCCTCCCGATTCTGTTTATTGTCGACCATTACAGACTCCATGTATACCTCATAGCCATAACCACGAATTCTTGACCTAAGCGCAGGATGCATATTTCGAATGTCTATTAAATTTCCTGCCGCTACTAATATAAAATCTGAAGGAACAGGCTCTGTTTTAACCAAAGCTCCTGAACTCATATCGCTCTTTCCGGTTATTGAATATTTCTTCTCTTGCATTGCTGTAAGAAGCTCTTGTTGTGAGCGTGCATCAAGACTTGCAATCTCATCAATAAACAATACACCATTATTTGCTTTATGTATTGCACCCCCTTCTACACGAAGATGGGCAGGGGTTCCAAGACCACCGCTTTGAAGAGGATCATGCCTCACATCTCCAAAAAGAGCACCTGCTTTCGATCCGGTTGCATCTATAAATGGGGGATGCTGCATGCCAGTATTATCCACAATTAATTTAGGCTCGTTTACTTCATTCATACCTGGAAATCCCACTCGTTTAGTGAGTCCTGTTATAAATAATGCCATAGAACCAAAAATCATAACTCCCAGTATAAGAGCGGCGAGAACAATGATTTCATAACCGCTAAATATACCACTTAAAGATAAAACAAATAACCCAATTACTAAAATAATTATAATAGGAACAATAATAGAACCTGCTTTGCCTACGCTCATGCGTGCTTTCATACGCTCATTTTGAAGTATCGAACGCCCTTGCCCATCCTGATTCTTCTCTTTTATGCCGTTTGGGTAGGTTTTTACTGCCTTTACAATAGGCATGTTCTCGTCATTAACATTCTTATAAACCAATACATCAGTAAGGTCGGTTACAGGCAAAAGCTCGGACATTGCCTGTGCTAGAAGAGTCTTTCCGGTTCCCGGAGAACCTATAAGCAATACATTTCTCCTCTGTTTTGCAGCTTTCTTTATAATATCCACTGCACGTTTCTGCCCTATGATCTGATCTACAAGCTTATCAGGTATTTTAATATCTGCGGTTGTTTTAAAATCAGCCATATAACAATTCACGCTCTACTGTTATTTATATCTGCTATACTTTAAATATCTTATCGCATTTTTAGTTTTTGTATAGACATAAATACCTTATACTAACAAATAATTAAGTGTAGTCCCGTCGTCTAGTGGTCAAGGACGCAGGGCTTTGGACCCTGCTACGCCGGTTCGAATCCGACCGGGACTAATTATAATTTATTGCATACGGCATAAGATTATTAGATTGTTAATTCTTTATTGGAATGAGTAATATGAAGGATGGACTTAAATTTACAGTTATTTTTGTAGTGCTTGGATTATTTGTATTCCTGTTTTTATACAGCCCTCATTTCAACACGTATACTTATTCTACACTATCTAATATTACCTCATCTACAAATAACGCAAGTACGAGCAATACCGCTATTTCCGAAAATTCGGTACTTAATTTTTATAACAAGACAAAAAATTTGAATGAATCTGCTTTCATAAATTTATATAATACAGATAAGAATAACAGCGTTATAAAAACAATAAATTCTAGCAAGGGAAATATTACGGCGGATATGGAATTTTTATGGACACAAATAAAATATATAAACAATGTAACAAAAAGCTCTTTGAATAAAACATCACGAATATATAGCACGCTTAGTTATGCGTTACAAACAATAAACCAGAAAAAATAATGTGATTTGTTGATATTTGATTATTTACTCATATTATTATCAGGAGTTTTAATAGGCATTGCGGCATTGATAGAAAAAAAGACGTTAAAAAATCAGCATTCTGTTGCATATGCAACAAGTGTCTCATTCTTTTCTGTTTTATTTGCAGCTATCTTCTTGCCTTTTGCAAACTTGAATATAAGTACTGTTAATATACTACTTGTATACGTAGTAAGTCTTGTATCTACAAGTACTGGTATACTTACAGCCAAAGCATACAAACATGCAAATATAAGTGTTGTTTCACCAATCATTAGCACAGTGCCGCAATTTATGATACTTTTACTCGCACTACTCTTTTTAAACGAACATTTAACGCTTATAAAATATACAAGCATCGCAGGCATAATTCTTATCACATATTACCTTATTTTTAATAGGTCATCAAAGAACAAGCAATTCGATAGTAAATTTTATATTTATATATTATTTTTAATTACATTCCTTATGGCAATAGGCGCAACAATGCTCAAATACCTTCTTAGTAGCATAAACCCATTTACGTATCTTTTTATGCTCAGCCTTTTTACCGCGATTAACGGAATTATTTATATGCATATCAAATTTGGTGGGCTTCATGAAATCATAAAAAATTCTATTAAGTACAAACTGCCCATATTATCAATTGCCGCTATCACAGTTTTATATCGAGTTATATATTATGTAGCACTGCAAAACACGTTTGTAAGCATTGCATATCCACTTAGAAATACGCTTAATATATTGATAACAGTTCTTATAGGTGGGGTTATATTTGGAGAAAAAAATTTAAAAAGAAAGCTACTACTTTCGCTACTGCTTTTGTTCTTTGTCTATCTACTCATAACATGAAAGCTTTTTATTTCTTAAAAAAAGAGTCTTTTTGTGATGAGCCGAGGTATTACTGATAAATGATGAAAAGAGTCGGCTGATAGTATTTTATTTAGGATTAGAGTTTTTTTGTTGCGCTGTCCATTGGCATCTTTTGATATAAAAAGATTGCTCCTTTTATGGTCTTTAACGCGAGCGTTGCACATTTAAGTCTAACAGGACCTGGATCGATACCTATGATTTCTTTAAGTGCAACAAAGTCCATTTTCTGCACATTCTCTAATGACATCTTTTTAATATAATCAGTCAACATACTTGCGCTTGCAACACTAATAGAACATCCATTGCCCTCAAATGAAGCATCTTGGATTATTCCATCGTCTATGTTAAGATAAATAGTGATGTCATCTCCACATACGGGATTGTATTCATGAAAGGTAGCATCACACTTTGCTATTTTACGTTTATTATGTGGGTGCTCATAGTGAGCGATTAGTTCGTCAACGTACATGTCCATAGATTATCCCTTTTTGAATATACGCTGCGCTTTTTTTATAGCTTTTACAGCCCTATCTATATCTTTTTGCGTATTATAAATATAAAAGCTCATACGCGCAAGCGCACTTTTTCCTAATGATTCTGTTATAAGGGGCATTGCACAATGATGTCCAGCACGAATTGCTATTCCTTCGCTATCGAATACCTGTGCAATATCATGTGGGTGCACACCATCTATTTCAAATGATATTACGCCTATACGTTCATCAGGTTTATTCAAATGCCCGTATATGTGTACACCACGCATGTTAGATAAGCGCTCTATTGCATATGTTGTGAGATTCTTAGAGTATTGTTCAATGTTCTGCATACCAATATTATTTAGATAATCTATCGCAGCCCCAAAGCCAATTGCACCTTCGATATTTGGAGTGCCAGCCTCAAATTTCCAAGGAAGAGCATTCCAGCTATAAGTCTGATGAGTAACCGTATGTATCATATCGCCACCGGAAAAAACAGGCTCCATTTCTTCTAAATAAGACTCTTTTGCATATAATACCCCCACCCCACTTGGACCTAACATTTTATGTGAGGAAAATGCAACAAAATCAGCATCTATCTGTTTAACATCAATAGGGATATGCGGAACGGATTGTGCAGCATCAATTACTACTATAGCCCCATGCTCATGTGCTGCTTTGCTTATGCGTTTAACATCACTAATGGTCCCCAGTACATTTGAGGCATGTGTTATTGATACAATTGCGGGCTCTTTCTCTATTTGTTCTAACATTCTATCCATGTCAATACCAGTTTTTTCCTGGTTTATTGGTGCATACTTAAGTGTTGCGCCTCTCTTTTTAGAAATAAGTTGCCATGGAACAATGTTGCTATGATGCTCTAAATCAGAAATGAGTATATGTTCTGAAGGGCCGATATATTTCTCACCTAAGGAAAGCGCTACGATATTAAGTGATTCTGTAGTATTTCTTGTATAAATAATTTGTTCCATCGCCGGTGCGTTTATAAACGACGCAACTTTCTGTTTTGATTCAATATATTTTGCTGTGGCTTGTTCTGAAATTTTATATATGCCCCTATGTATGTTCGCATTGTATTTAGTATAATACTCATTTATTGCACTGATTACCTGTTTTGGCTTTTGAGAAGTTGCTGCACTGTCTAAGTATACAAGAGATTTCCCATTCATTCTATGCTTAAGAATTGGAAAATCCTTTCGTATCTGCTCTACATCGATAATTGTTTGGTCTTCCTGGACCATCTATTCACCATTAACATCTTGAAAAGCGCCATAGCCTTCCCGTTCTAATTTTTCAATCATCTCTCCTCTGCCCTCTTGTACTATTTTACCTTTTATCATCACATGTACGAAATCTGGTTTCATATACTCTAAAATCCTGCTATAATGTGTTATTACGATAAGACCAGTATTTGACTGTTTTGCCACTTCATTAATATTTTCCGCCACAATACGTATTGCATCAATATCAAGCCCAGAATCAGGCTCATCTAATAGTGCAATCTTTGGTTTTTGCATTGCCATTTGTAATACTTCCGCTTTCTTTTTCTCGCCACCGGAAAAACCTTTATTAAGTGGTCTACCTATAATTCCCTCATTCATCTTTAATGATTGTGCATTTAAACGTATCTCTGACATCATCTGTTTCATGTCTATAGTTCCATTAGATAACGACTCTCTTGATGCACGTAGAAAATTTACAAACCCAACGCCCTCTATTTCTACCGGATGCTGAAACCCTAAGAAAAGACCTAATGCCGCACGTTTATCTGTCGTAAGTTCAAGGATACTATTTCCATCTACAATAATATCCCCTTTTGTTATAGTTACTGCTGGATGTCCGAATATTGCTTTTGCAAGTGTTGTTTTTCCAGAGCCATTTGGACCCATAATAACATGTACCTCTCCTTGATTTATCTTCAAATTCAAACCGGATATAACTTCTTTACCTTCTATTTGGACGTATAGATCTTTTATTTCTAGTGACATATTCATGAGATCATCTTTTTTAATATTATCTAATTAGTTTAAACACTATTTTATCATTATATGACAATTAAACTTATTGAAAGACTGACAGAGTTTGCATGTTGAACGCTGTAAATTTGAATAGTCTTTTGATATAACTGAATGTATATAAAAATCAAATTCTGTAGAGTTTACCACTTGCATAATTTTTTGATCTTTAAGAGTTTTTGGAGAGGATATATATTTGCTTATTGCTGCCTGCGTAGTTCCAAGAATCTGGGCAACTTGCAATTGTGGCATATGATGCTCCTTTACCAATATGTTTGCCGTATGACTTCTTATTGCTGGCATGAGAACACGTGATACCTTCTCATAATTAGTCATTATTCTATTCATATATATCATCTATATTTATAATGTCTCTCAAATATGTCAGTAGAAGGTTTTGTAAACCATATCACTTCAGTAGTATCTGTTTTAGGTACGATGCCATAAGCCCCATTATTTTTTATCTTATGACTAATCATCGACGAGATCATAGATTTTACAGTAATATCGTTCATGTCACTTATAATGGGAGAAAAAAATCCAGATACAATAAGCTTTTGGGCACGTTTTGCATCGATTCCTTTTGAGGTCATATAAAACATAGATTCCTGATCTATCGGACCTGTTGATGAAGAATGGGTTGCTTTTACAGCA
>JAJZDT010000022.1 GCA_021851535.1 Microcaldota archaeon
GTTGCATTTGTTCAAACTCGATAATTCAAACACAACATTATAATAATACAAACCATTACTTTGCATAAATCGAGACAATAATTATCCAGTTTGAACAAATGCAACAAAAATCGATTCAAAAAAGTTATCCTTGGGGTAAATAATAATATATCAATATTCCAACACAAATCAGATTTTTAGAAATTGTAGAATTTTATCAAACATTCATTATTAATCTCTCACTTGAGCAAAAGCAGAAAATATTTTTACAAGCACAAATTTTGCTTTATAAGCTTGCTGATCAACTGGTAAATTCTTTTGACAAAACATAAATAGAATTAAGGAGATAATATAAATTCCTTAAAACAACCTTAAAACAATCGTATCTGATAACAATCAGCACAGATAAACTCAAACGATCTAATTTTGATTAATATATCTAAACGATTACAATTCTGAAAAAAATATATCCGCTACACATGGCTAGGCAATACCCGCTACTCATATAATACCAAGAGCATACTATATTTTAACTTCAGTTTTACTTTCATAAAAAAATGGTGTAATTATCAAAATTTTTATAAAGCCATATTTTTGACATATATTTTTATAAAGCCATATTTTTGACATATATTTTCCAAGAATATACAATTGCATCATGAGTATTGTTCTAACAGGCGATCGTCCAACTGGACCGCTTCATCTTGGCCACTACATTGGTTCTCTTAAAAACAGACTAGATCTGCAACACAAACATCAAATGTATATAATGATTGCAGATACACAAGCTCTAACAGACTATTTTGATAGACCACAATTTGTACGCGATAATATCTGGCAAATAGCGCAAGATTATCTAGCAATTGGATTGGATGCATGCGATATTTTCATTCAATCAACAATCAAAGCACTGCCTGAACTTACAATGTACTACATGAACCTTGTGACACTAGCACGAGTAACACGCAACCCTACAGTTAAAGCCGAGCTCAAGCAAAAAGCAAGCAAAGAATCATTTGAACAAAGCGCTCCGTGCGGTTTTGTATGCTACCCTATTTCACAAGCTGCTGATATCACTTGCGTACAAGCAGAACTTATCCCAGTTGGAATTGATCAGCTACCTATGATCGAACAGGCTAATGAAATCGTACGCAAATTTAACAGCATGTATAAAACTGATGTGCTAAAAGAATCGCAAGCCATACTCTCTGAAACTAGCCGTCTTATAGGAATAGACGGCAATGCAAAAGCAAGCAAATCATTGAACAACTGCATCTTCTTAATCGATTCGCCTGATGTTGTTAAACAAAAAGTTATGTCGATGTATACAGACCCAAATCACATTAGAGTATCTGACCCTGGCAATGTAAAAAACAACGTAGTATTCCATTACCTAGAAGCATTTTATGAAGATAAAGAAGATCTTGCAGCAATGAAAGCTCACTACAAAAAAGGCGGACTTGGCGATGTTACAATTAAGCAAAAACTGATTGGAATATTAGAAAATATTCTAGAACCAATAAGAGAAAGAAGAAGCAAAATAAAACAAACAGATGTTGAGGCAATTGTCTACGCAGGCTGCAAAAAAGCTTCAAAAACGGCCCATGAAGTGTTATATAAAGTTAAAGAAGCAATGCACCTGAATTTTGATATAAACTAAGCGTTGAAACATTATGTGTGTTCTAAAACATATCTTAATCATTACTAGCCGTGCTATTCTTTAAAAAATGCGACCATTTTTAGCTATAAAATCAACGCAACTGCTTTTATAATTCAGAAAAAAATAGAAACAAAATCCACCAATATTACATGACTTTAAAAGCAAACTAATTTTTAAATTTCACAAACCTACCATCCTTACGTTTTACTAGAACAAGACCCGCATCCTTTTCTACTTTAGAACTAAATATGTTATTTGCCCAACACTAATTATTAGCTTCTGAAACCAATAAAGGAATATCCTGTTCATCATATTCATCGCTTGCGTTACCTGCTGCAGCTTTAGATTGCAATGCTAAATCACGAAGAATTTAAAAGAACATATTCTTGTCATCATCATCTTCATTGCGTGCGTTATCTGCTGCAACTATAGATTTCAATCCTAAATCACTATCAAGACTATCGCGCACAAAATGATTAATTTCTGATAACAAATCCTGGACATATTCCTCATCGTTTTGTGCAATTTCATGTTTCATTACTAACTTACCCCTAATCTGCCCTTTTTTTGAAAAACGAGCAAGAAAAGTAAAGATTTTTTTAAAATCAGGTGAGCGCATGGGATCAGCTTTTTTAGCGATATGATATATCGCATCTCCATAAGTAACTACTTTTAAATCTGGATATCTATTTTCTTTAAATGCAACTCTCAAATTAAAATACATGCTGGAATTTGGATATTTAATTTTGTTCAATGTATCTCTCCAATTAAAATTATTAATAGTCATAATTGTGTTTAATATAGATCTCTCATCACGATTGTCTCCATGCATAACAGCAAAATTGTTAATTTGCGGCTTTATTTCAAACTCTTCTACATCTGACTGCATAGTATTAGCAAACACGTAAAGCTGCATATATAAATCTTTCGCACCAGGATAATCAGCATCAAAACCAATGGAAATAGAATTGGATTTAACAAAAATATACGTTTTTTCAAAACGATTATCATAATGCTTTATAGAATAAAATGATCTAGACAATTCAGAAAATAAGGATGCTGATATGCCTAATTCAGGATTGTTCAAAATTATTTCGTCTGCATGAGAAATAGAAAAAAAATTACACAAGCTAAATCTTTTTTGTTTCATATAATCATAATATGTATTTGCAAGCTTACCATTACTCATTATAACGCCGCCAGGAAACAATTCTTTACCTAGCAAATTAAACATTACATCATCATTAACAACTGCTCTTATACCAGACAAAGTAGAAAATAACATTGCAAAAAATGAATCAATAATATACTTACGCTCAGGAATTGGAATGCCACAAGGCAATTTTTCAAATGCATCTAGCGCCTTAGACAAAGGCGCGTTCAATAATACATTATATATTGCTTCTTTTTTTCGATTATGAGAAGCAGAAATTTCAAAAGCAATTGGAGGAAAAAAACATGTCTCAGTAATTATTTTATTCCAACCTTGCAATGGATATCTACATGTAAAATTTAATTTATACATAAAACTCACCACAGCATTTTCATAAACTGAAACATATTCAGGGGTCAATTCACAATATACAGGCATTGGATGTTCTTCGAAAACATAAGATAAATCTGGAGATGATAACAAATCTAATGATTCAATAATATTATTCTTTTTTAGCGATGCCCCAGACAAAAACGCGAAAGATAATAACAAAAATTTTAATTTATACATTTTTAATCCTTTTATAAAATTATACACATAATTTGACAAACAATAAAGATGCAATGTGAATCGAATAACGATAAATCAATCATTGCGCTGTATAGCAAGATCACAAACAATCCGACTTCTATAAGTATTTGTGATACCCATATTTGATTATCTCAACATTGTAAATATTGTTTTTTACAAGCTTAAGATAAAATGATTAAAATAAAATACGTTGCCAAGACCTTCCTTACTACAATCAACATAAAAAACCTTTACACACTTAGCAAATTTTGCAAATATGCGATATTAAAAAATCAAAATCAACCAACTCATATACCAAATAAATAAATCAAAACAAACACTTTTTCAAAGTACAACAGTATACCAAAACAGAATCAAATCAGTACAAACCAAACGCCTTTAGTATAATAAACAAAATATCTATATATGTGATTAATCAACACACGCCTTTGTAAACATGCAATACTATACTAAAATCTTGCAAGAATAAAATCAGTACAAACCAAACACATGAGTGTAATAAACAAATATCTATTTACTTTTAAACTATATTGCTTGGTCTAACATTGTTGATATTGAATTGAACATAAAAAGAATCTAATAAAACGTGTAATAAACAAAAGATCTAAAAAACATTTGCAAACTTGTATTGCATAATCTAACTTTATGAATATTGTACATTAGAAAATACAAAAATATTAAAAAGGTGGGAAGATTCTTTTGGCCCGCTCTTCCCTGGCGGCGGAACTTACGCAGTAGCCATTCTTGATGGCATACGGAATGAAGATGCAACACGTGACATGCTTGCGCCCATTCTTACTGTTTTTCCTGCAACTTTTTTAGTATTTGCATTTAATTTATTATCTCGTTCTTGCTTGAAACATTGCTGTCTCTCACATTGGTGAAAAATTCCCAAAGCAACTAGAAAACTTTTACTACACCGTGTCGAACCTATTTCATCCCCATATAGTCTACGTACAGACTTTTGTCAAACGTAATTGGTGGAGATGTTGGGCACTGCCCCCAAGTCCACAGAGTCTATTCTGTAACCCATTTATTGCCATAGTCTTATAAATAAAAGACAAATTTATTATACAACTTTTTTATCCAAATGTAAAATTCAAAAGAGCCAAATGAAAAGAAATATAATGGAAAGAAACTTCATTAAAAGAAACATAATAAAAAGAAAATTTTTTGCGCACTATTTATTGTTTATGCACCAAGAGAAACTTATAAAGCTGCTTTTTCTATTAGATACATTGTAAACTCATAAAAATAGAATATATTTTTCGCGAAGTTTTGATCTTCTTATGTGAGGCTGAGTCCTATTCAACAAGGGAAGCAAGAATATAAGCTATGATCAAAAATCAAATAATATTGCATCACCTAATATTGCAAGACTACATACGAATTTATCAACTCTTATGAATTTTATTAATACTTTACGACACGAAAAATAAACCTATCACAGCCTTAATTATTAAGGTCTTGCCCACAAATGTACCAACTGCTATCGTAACTTACATACTGATATTTCCAATCATTTGCATTGCTCTACCCGCAGCTTATGAGTAGCAGCTCTAATTGCTCAGACGTATTCTCGAAACCAAGCTAAAAAAGCGGGTCAATAATAAATTGTATGATTAAGGCAATACTTACCAATCTCTGCAAATACTTCGAGCCCTTCTTGCATTACAACCTAAATTACAACCTAATTTAACTACTAAGACATCGATTAAACCTCCAATGCGATGCAAAGGACCTATCAGCATGCACCAATTTATCATGATCAATATAACCATAATAAATATGAAACGAATAGCTTCTATGAATTTTAACAATATTCGCAAACCAAAAATGAATACCAACATCTGGCACTAATTTATAATGATCACTTAACACACTAATTTTAGATATATAAATCTTACACTTAATACTTATATAGCCATAGCTCATGTGATTTGCCGTTTATTCTTCGTTCTCTAGATTTCTTAACAAAACTAATCTTTGGCTATATCCTCCTTACAATATTGCCATCGATTTCAATAGCTCCCATAAGCTCTAATTCTGCTAGCGCAGCTTGCAAAAATTGAACCCTTACATCACCAATATTTTGCATAATTTCGCCTATACTAATTGGAGCATAACTTAATCCATCTAATAACATTGTTCTTATATTTGCCGTATACTCTTCGTACTCTGCCTGCTCTTCCTCTAGATTTATTTGAGCATACACATTGCCTACATATTTATTCCTAGAAGCTGCAATGCCTTCTAATATCTGACTTGCATTTTCTGTTAAAATAGCTCCATTACGAATTAAATAGTTCGCTCCTTGTGCGCGTACATCATATGGATGACCTGGAATTGCAAAAACATCACGTCCTTGTTCTGCTGCATAACGCGCTGTAACTAAAGAGCCCGACTTCATAGCAGCCTCAATTACCAATACTCCAAGTGACATACCAGAAATTATACGATTGCGATAACTGAATGATTGTCCACGAGGCTCTCTTCCAAGCAACATCTCAGATACAACTGCTCCATTTGCAATAATCTGATCATACAACTCTTTGTTTTCAGGCGGATAAACAACATCAACGCCACAACCAACCACAGCAATAGTACCACTAGAAAGCGCGGCTTTATGAGCTGCAGAATCAACTCCGCGCGCTAAACCAGAAACGATCACCAAATTATTTGCACACAAATCTGCTGTAATTTTTGAAGTAAATGATA